>NZ_VMMF01000017.1:0-197108 GCF_013277075.1 Streptococcus sp. 959 | reverse complement strand
TGTGCACGCGTAGTCCTTCTCCATGTACGACACTGTTTCCTTAATCGATGCCCTATTGCTCTGCTTCTGGTAGTTCAGGTTGTGTTAAGGATTGACCTTCCTTACCTACCTCTTGGGTTCCTTTAGATTCTACTATAGCTTCTGGTAGTTCAGGTTGTGTTAAGGATTGACCTTCCTTACCTACCTCTTGAGTTCCTTTAGCTACTTGGTGGCTCGGTTCAGTTTGTGGTACTGGAGTTGGGGCAGGTTGTACCTCTTTCTTAGTTCCAACCGCAATGACTTGCGATACAGGATTTTGAACCACTTGGTCTTCAATGACTTCTCTAACTTCTTGACCATTAACTATCGAAACTTTGGTTACAAGGCGACGCTGACCATTGACTCCAGCTGTGACGATACGAGTCTGTCCTTCTGCTAGATTCGCATCTGAACTTGTGACCGTTTCAAAAGGAATTTCTACCAAGCTCTCTTCCTGTTTAGCCTGAAACTTCTCAGAAACTGGTTTTTCTTCAACAGCAGGAGCAACTGAATTCTCTACTACAGGTTTTTCGATGACAGTCTCTGGAGTAACCGCAGCTCTTTCTTGAACAACTTCAGTTTTCTCATTTTCTTTTGAATTTTGCTTCTCTACTGGCAACTGAGGCTGTTCAGCTGAAGCTGGTCTTGATGGATGAAGATCTGCTTCCTTAAAGTATCCAATGTACTCATAACCATCAATGTGGATAATCCCTTCAGCCAAGCCTTCATGTGTAGAAGCTGAAATAGTTTGGTTATAAGAAAGTAATTCTTTATTTTCAAATGCAAATGTCCCATAAGGTACAAAGGTGCTAGCTCCTAAAGAACCAATCAAGAGAACACCTAGAACTTCTTTGCGACCTTTTTTAGACACTAAAAAGACTGCTAACGAGGCGGTTGCCAAGCCAAGGCCTGCTAGAGCTAGCTCCTTACTTCCTGTGTAAGGAAGTTGTTGACTGTTAGTTGCTTTCTTGCGATAAACTACATAAAGAATATCTTCATCTTGAAATTCTGTTGGAACCTCATGATGAATCAGGGCTTTTTCAGACTCGGTCAATTCCTGCTCCGCCAAATAACGGTAATGAACGCTATGAGCACCACCAACTTCATTGGCTTGAACTTTGTCTACTGAAAGGGGACTAGCACCAAAAAGGAAGGCCCCGATGGCTACAGGACCTACCCCAACAGTTAGCTTACGAATCGAATATTTTGTGATTTTTTCTAGTTGCTGTTTTGTTTTTCTCATTTTCACGACTTTCTAATAGAATCTTGCGGATAGTGCGCACGTGCACCTCCAATTAATTTTGGACGACTAGCCAACGCCGTTACGTGGGCATGACCAATCTCTCTCAAAAGAGGGCGAATCGGAACCTGAACATGCTTAACATGCATGCCAATTGCAGTGTCTCCGATATCCAATCCAGCATGGGCCTTGATAAATTCAACCTCAACTGGATCCTGCATAAACTTGAAGGCTGCCAATTGACCCGAACCTCCTGCATGAAGGGTAGGAAGGACACTGACCATTTCCAGACTAAACTGCTCTGCAACCTGACGTTCAACAACGAGAGCCCGATTGACATGTTCACAGCCTTGAACAGCTAGATGAATTCCTTTTTCCTCTAGGATATCTAGAATGGTCTTCACAATGATTTCGCCAATTTCTTGGCTGGATTCCTTACCAATCTGGCCACCTATCACCTCACTAGAAGAAAGGCCCAAAACAAAGATAGATCCTTGCTTCAAATTGGCCTTTTCTAATACATCTTTTACAATCTGGCTTGTTTCTCTTTGAATGTCTTTTTCCTTCATACTTGATACCTCTTTTGTCATTATCTATCATATCGTTTTTTCTTGTTTTTAGCAAGATAGACAACCTAGAAAGCTTGCTCAATTACGCATAAAACTCCCAGAATTGACCGGGAGTTAGCTAGTTTCTATTCTATTTATGTATATTTCAACCGTCGTTCCTTTGTCGGGTGTAGAATCAATCTTCATCTGGTAATGTTCTCCAAAATGAAGTTTGAGCCGTTGGTCAACATTTTGAAGACCGACTCCCCCACGTTTGAGTTGACTTTGACTACTATCTCCAGCATCTTGGAAGCCAACTCCATCATCCTCAATACGGATGACCAATCCTGAATCCTGTTTCTGGACAGAAAGTTTAATATGGCCCTGACCTTCCTTTTCCTTAATGCCATGGTAAAGAGCATTTTCTACAAGGGGTTGTAGGACCAGCTTAGGCAAGACTAGATTAGCAAAGGCAGGATTTTCCTCAATCTCGTATTCCAGTTTATCTCCATAGCGTTGTTTCTGGATAAAGAGATACTGGCGGACATGATTGATTTCATCAGACAGGCAAATTAAATCCTTGCCTTGATTAAGTGCCAAGCGGAAATAGGTTGCCAAAGACTTTGTCACCTGCACCACTCGCTGACTATCCTGAAATTCAGCCATCCAAATGATGGTATCCAAGGTGTTATAGAGGAAATGTGGATTAATCTGGCTCGAAAGGGCTTGAAGTTGGTACTGACGGGTCGTTTCTTCCTGGCTACGAATATCTGCCATGAGCTGATCAATCTGATCCAACATGGCATTAAATTGGCGAGTCACTTCTCTCAGTTCATAGGCACCAACTTCCTTGGCACGAAGATTTTGAGCACCAGAAGCAATTTCCAGCATGGTTTCTCTCAAATCCTTCAAAGGAGCAATCCAACGCTTGAGACTGAACCACACCAAGCAGAGGCAGGTAAGAAGAGATGTGACACTAGCCCCAAGCAAGGTCCACAAGAGTTGACTCCGAACCTGGTCTAACTTTTCCAGCGAAGACACTCCTATAACCGTCCAATCAGTTCCAGCAATCTGTTCCTGACTGACGTAGGATTTGTAGCCAGGAGTATAACCCTGTCCCGTCTCAATGTAAGGTTTCATGGCCTCCATTTCGCTAGATGAACTATAAACTGTGTGTTGAGGATGGTAGACAAATTCATGGTTTTCATTGATGATAAAGGCAAAGCCCTGCTGACCCAACTGGAGCTGGTTGAGATAGGCTTCCAGAGTTTCGTAGGAAATATCCAAACGAAGAACGCCAAGATTGGCCCCCTTTGCATCAACCAGTTCTTGAGTGACAGAAATAACCCACTGACTATCCGATTTACGAGCCGGAGTCAAAACGGGCATAGCACCCTGATGAATGGCCTTTTGATACCAATCTTCAGCCATCATATCTGAGGAGGTTTTCATCTGCACACTATCATCTGTAGAAATGACCTGACCAGATTTGGTTACCAGTACCACCGTTTTCAAGTCCTGGTCTGCCTTCAAGATAGTCAAAAATAGATCTCGAATTCCCTTGACCTTGTCTTGACTAGGATTCTCAGCATAGGCTAAGAGATCCATCTGCTGGGTCAAACTGGTCGAGGTTGTTTCTAATTTTTTTATATAAGACTGAATAAAGTGACTAGTCTGGCTGATAGTCGTTTGACTATTGCCCTCAATAGTGGCCTCAATAGCTGATGAACTAGATTGATAGTAGAAAGTCCCAACCAGAGCTAGGAGAATGAGAAAAACCAGAAAGATGGAAATAACCATTCTGACTAGTAGAGAAGAACGCTTCATCGACCTTCCCCCTTCTTAAACTGACGAGGAGTCACACCTGCAATCTGTTTAAAACGTTGGGTAAAGTAGTTCATATCTTCAAAGCCAACCTTTTCGGCTATCTCATAAATCTTTAAATCTGTGGTCAGAAGCAAGAGTTTGGCTTGTTTGACACGCTCTCTTACCAAATAATCCTGAAAAGGCAGCCCCAACTCTTTCTTAATCAAGGAGCTCAGATAAGTCGGACTAAAGCCCAAGTCACTGGCCAAAGACTTTAAACTAAATTGGCTATCAGCCAGATGGGAGTGGATTTTCTGAGCCAGGTTTCCCTCAAACTTATCGGTCAATAAATCTTGTAACTGCTCTTCCTTTTCTTCCTTGTCTAGTTTTTGCTTGATTTTCCCCAACATCTCCTCAATGTCCTGACGGGAAAAGGGCTTGAGCAGGTAGTCATCCACACCGAGTTTGACAGCAGACAAGGCATAATCAAAATCATCGTAGCCTGTCAAAAAAACTAGATGCACCTGAGGATAGGTTTCTCGTACAAGACTGGCCAACTGGATGCCGTTTAGCTGAGGCATGTTGATATCGGTTAAAATGATATCTGGCACCTGCTTTTGAATCAAGTCCCAAGCCTGCCTTCCATTTTCAGCCTGACCGATGATTTCCATATCGTAGGCTGCTACATTGACTAAGTTGGTCAAGCCTTGTCTCACCAGATATTCATCTTCTACGATTAAGATTGTGTAGGTCATGCTCTGCTCCTTTGTCACTTACTAGTATCAGTATAGCAAAATTCTCCTCTAACTGCTTAGGAAAGCCCTCTTATACTCAATGAAAATCAAAAAGAAAACTAGGAAGTTAGCCGCAGTTTGCTCAAAGCACTGCTTTGAGGTTGTAGATAGAGATACTGGGCAAAAAGGCTTTTAAATTAGAAAATTTGCTTTATTTTCTCCTCAAATTGAGTTTTTGCCCAGTCTCAACCCTACCCACGGTAAGGCGACGCTGACGTGGTTTTAATTTGATTTTCGAAGAGTATTAATCGACATAATCTAGTAAATAAGCATATCCTTTTTCTTCCATTTGGTCTTTAGGAATAAAGCGGATGGAAAGACTATTGATACAGTAGCGCAAGCCACCCTTGTCCTGTGGGCCGTCCGTAAAGACATGGCCAAGGTGAGAATCTCCAACTCGGCTTCTCACTTCCATGCGCGTCATATTGTAAGACTTGTCTTCTTTGTAGGTGGCAACATCTGGACTGATGGGTTGGGTAAAACTAGGCCAACCGCAACCAGACTCAAACTTGTCCTTTGATGAAAAGAGGGGTTCGCCAGTTGCTACATCCACATAGATACCGGATTCAAATTTATCCCAGTAGCGGTTTGAAAAAGCGCGTTCTGTTTGATTTTTCTGGGTGACTGCATACTCCTCAGGTGACAAGGTCTTTTTCAATTCCTCATCACTTGGCTTAGGATATTTGCTGGCATCGATGACGGGATAAGCAGCCTGATTGACATTGATATGACAGTAGCCATTTGGATTTTTCTTGAGGTAGTCTTGGTGATAATCCTCAGCCACCACAAAATTCTTCAAGGGCTCCTTTTCAACTGCCAGAGGTTGGTCATATTTCTTAGTCACCTCATCAAAGACTTGATTGATCACTTCCAAATCCTTGTCATCTGTGTAATAAACACCGGTACGGTACTGGGTCCCCACATCATTTCCTTGTTTATTTTTGCTAGTTGGATTGATAATGCGGAAGTAATGAAGCAAGATTTCCTTGAGGGAAATTTGCTTGGCATCATAGGTGACATGGACAGTCTCCGCATGCCCTGTTTGATTGATCAATTCGTACTTGGTTGTTTCCCCTCTACCATTTGCATAGCCTGAAACGGCATCTGTCACTCCAGGCACGCGTGAGAAGTATTCCTCCACTCCCCAGAAACATCCCCCAGCTAGATAAATTTCGTGCAAGTCTGCATCTTTACTAATTTCTGTTTTTTTCACTGTTTTTCCTCCTTGGCTAACTGCCGCTTTCTCAATTTGAGAGCTATCTGTCTGCCCTGCATTTCGCATCAATAGAAAATAGAAACCGGTTATGGCTAGGAAAAAGATCCCTGCCAAGACAAACAATTTTACTTTATCATTCATGACCTTTCTCTACCCCATTTCTTTCAATTCTTTTAAAATCATATCCTTATCCATAAAACCTGGTTGTGTTTTGACCAGCTTGCCTTCCTTGTCTATAAAGGCTTGAGTTGGGTAAGAACGGACACCATAACTTTCCAAGAGTTTGCCTGATGGATCAATTAAAACTGGGAAATTTTTATAATCCAAGCCCTTGTACCAGTTCTTAAATTCTGCTTCAGCTTGTTCCCCCTTGTGTCCAGGAGAGACCACTGTCAAAACTACATAGTCATCACCAGCTTCTTTAGCGATTTCGTCCGTATCTGGAAGGCTAGCTAGACAGATGGAACACCAAGAAGCCCAGAATTTGAGATAGACTTTCTTGCCCTTGTAATCAGACAAGCGATAGGTCTTGCCATCTACTCCTGTCAGTTCGAAATCAGCGACTGCCTGACCTTTAGTAGCAGTTTGTGAACTGACTTGTTCTGTTTTTGTTTGCTCCTTCATAGTAGATTGGTCTGACATATTTTTAGCCGAACAGGCTGCCAAACAACAGATTGAGCCTACTCCAAGGAGACATGTTTGCCATTTTTTCATTTCTTTTTCCTCTCTATTCAAATAATGTAGTCAAAATGGAAGCATTTCCCAAAAGCACCAAGATTCCCATCGCGATAATGAGGAAACCACCCACTTTTTTGAGGGTTCCGAGGTAAGGATGGAGTTTTCGGAAATGTTTCAAAACATAGCTCGAGGCAAGAGCTAGAACCAAAAATGGTAGCGCCAAACCCAGCGTGTAAATCAACATGAGACCAGCTCCCTGCCAAGCACCTGAACCACCTGAAGCCGCCAAGGCTAAAACAGACCCCAGAACCGGCCCCACACATGGCGTCCAAGCAAAACTAAAGGTCAATCCCAGTAAAAATGCCTGACTATAGCCCTTACCCTTTTGCCCCTGTCTCTGTAGTTGTAGTCTTTTTTCCTTGTAGAGTCCCTGCAAATGTAAGACTTCCATCTGGTGCAAGCCCAAGAGAATGATAACCGCACCCGTCACATACTGAAACCAAGAAGCATATAGCAAATTGCCTAAAAAACCAGCTCCATAGCCTAGTAAGATAAAAACAAAGGAAATCCCCGCTATAAAGGCCAAAGTTCGCAATAAACTAACAACTGAGATTGACAATTTTCCGCTAGAATCCTGAGCACCATCTTTGTCATCCAGTAAGACCCCTGCATAGACCGGTAACAAGGGTAAAATACAAGGAGAAAAGAAGGAAAGAATTCCAGCAAGAAAAACACTGATAAAAAAGATTATATTATCCATTGCCTTCCTCCATTCTTTGATTTGATAGAACTATTATAGCCCCAAAACTCCAGAAAAAACAGGGACAATGATAGGGAAAAATAGGAATTTAATCAGATTATACTTCAAATAAATCAAAAAAACATGAGTAAAAGGGTAAGCTATCTTACGTTTTCGAGCCAACATCTAGTAAACTAAAAAACAGATTCTTCCATCTATCGCGGAAAAATCTGTCATTGATTTATTGATTTACAAAAACTCCAACCACGCTTTGCGAACCTCGTCTTTGCTGGTTTCTCTGTATTTTTTAGTTCCAAGAATGCCATTATTGTGAAGTTCTTACAATAGTGCCTCAAACTCAGCGACGGTCATGCCTAATTGCTCACTCGCAACCTCTGCTGTTAAAAGATGCTGGCGAACAAGATTTACTAACCCTTTTTTTAGTCCCTGTTCAATACCTTCTGCCCTAGCAGTTTCCAAGGCATAGTCCTGCGCTAACAAGGCTTGTTCTTCGCGTCTGCGTTGTTCACTAAACATTTTCCTGTCCTCCTCGGACCAGCTCTTATAGTCCAGCAGTTGGTCTGCCTGGCTGATAGCTCGCTCGGTTTCTTGGGTAAAGGGCTTGTTACCGAAAAACTCCAACCACGGCTTGCGAACCTCGTCTTTGCTGGTTTCTCTATATTTTTTTAGTTCCAAGAATGCCATCTTAACTAAATGGTTTTCCTGACCGTTAGTGCTGGTCTTTACAATAACGCCTCAAACTCAGCGACGGTCATGCCCAATTGATCACTCGCAACCTCAGCTGTTAAAAGATGTTGGCGAACCATATCTAAAAAAGCAAGCAGTTGCCCACGCTCTAAACCTTGTTCCAGACCCTCAGCACGCCCACGTTCAAGACCACGTTCTAATCCTCTTTCTTCAGCTTGTTCCAAGGCATAATCCTGTGCTAACAAGGCTTGTTCTTCTCGCATACGTAGTTGGCTAAACATCTTCCTGTCCTCCTCGGACCAGCTTTTATAGTCTAGCAGTTGGTCTGCCTGGATGATGACTCGCTCGGGTTGCTGGGTAAAGGGCTTGTTGCCAAAAAACTCCAACCACGGCTTGCGAACCTCGTCTTTGCTGGTTTCTCTATATTTTTTTAATTCCAAGAATGCCATCTTGACCAGATGGTTTTCTTGTCCATTGTTTGTGATGGTTAAAACCTCACCAGTCATATCCTCTCTCATGCTAAAGCTATGAAAAGCCAGATCATCTGAGAAATAATTGCTATCCACAATTGCGATAGCGTATACTGGTGAGATGTGTTTGTAGCTCTGGTGTGTATCACCTTCACGTTGGCGAATTTTTTCTAGGTTTTGATTGACCTGACTGCACAGGTAAGCCCACAAACGATTGATGAAAAAATTCTGATGATGTACCTGAATCTCGATAATAACCTGTGTCCCATTATCCAACTCCGCCAAGACGTCTATACTAGTGTAAAAATCCTGAGCCGAGTAGGGCAGAGAAGGTAAGACATGAATATTGCTTCCCTCCAAAATGGTCACATTTTTTGCTGGCAAGTCCAGCATATCGCGAATAAATTGACAAGTGATTTCTGGATTGCTGAAAATCTTCTTAGCTACCAAATCATTGGTCGGGCTGATGCCCGGATGACGTACAGTCATACTTCCTCCTTTCATTATAGCACATTTTTAAATCTAGGTTTACTAGATTCATTGCTACTATCTATTTATTCGGAAAAGAGAGGATATATGAAATAGTAAATAAAAAATAAGATCAGCGGATAAGCAATAAATTTTAAGCTTAACAGTCTTCCCTGTTTACCTGATAATAAATGAGATCCGCAAGATAGCCTTTTCTCTCCACCCCATTTGCAACAGTTTTTAGATAGGACATTCCCGCTTTTTCCATGACACGACCTGAAGCTGGATTGAGACTGGCATATCGAGCTTTGACTTTTTGAAAACCTGCTTGAGTAAAACAAAAGTTCAACACAGCTTTCAAGGCCTCTGTCATAAGACCTTGACCCCAATAGTTTTTTCCTAAAACATAGCCAATTTCACAACTTGAATCATCCTCATCCATCTTAACGATACTGATATCTCCAATCACTTGCTCTGGGTCTTCTTTGGGACAAATGGCCCATTTGTAATAGTTGGGATTTGTATAGGAGGCAATCCAATTACGAATCGAGTTCCGAGTGACCTCGACATCAGGATGGGGATCCCAAGTGACGTAGGTTAGATTCTCAGCAGACGAAGCCCAATTTTGAAACATGGCTTCCGCATCACTCTCCACAAATCTTCTCAAGATCAAACGGTCTGTCTGCAAGATTTGCATACCGATTGCTTTCATGACGCTACCTCGCTTTCTATTAGATGATTCTCTGTCCAAGATTCATTGAAACTTGTTTTGCTGTTGAATTTCAAGGTAATAAGCTAAAAAGGTCCCCCGGACCTTTTTACTCCCAAAAGTCATCAAATATGGTGATAGGTAAGTGGCGTTTATGTTGGCCTTTGTGCCACCAGTTTTCAATTCTTGCTTGGGCTTCTGGGCTGATTGTTTTGCCTTCTAAGTAGTCGTCAATCTCCTCATAGGTAACTCCAAGTGCAACTTCATCAGCTAGGCCTGGTTTGTCTTCTTCTAGGTCTGCTGTTGGGATTTTTTCATAAAGGGCTGGGTCTGCACCAAGTTCCTTCAATAGTTGTTTTCCTTGGCGTTTATTGAGGCGGAACAGGGGTAAAATATCTGCACCACCGTCACCAAACTTGGTAAAGAAGCCTGTGATATTTTCTGCAGCATGGTCTGTTCCAATAACCGCTCCGCTATGGGCACCTGCTAGGGCATACTGAGCAATCATACGGCAACGTGCCTTGATATTGCCCTTGTTGAAATCTGAAACAGGGCTTCCTGTCGCTTCAACTGCTGCAGTCATTGCGTCAGCTGATTCCTTGATATTGACAACTAAACTGACATCAGGCTTGATAAAGGCTAGGGCTTTTTGAGCATCTGCTTCATCAGCTTGCACTCCGTATGGCAGGCGGACAGCGATAAATTTGTAGTTGTCATCTCCTGTCTCTGCTCGCAGTTCTTCCATAGCTAATTGAGCCAATCGACCTGCCAAGGTTGAGTCCTGACCTCCAGAAATTCCTAGTACAAAGGTTTTTAGGAAAGGATGTTTTTTCAGGTATCTCTTTAAGAAATCAATAGAACGACGGATTTCTTCCTGGGCATCAATCACTGGTTTCACGCCCAGTTCTTGGATAATCGTTTCTTGCAAACTCATTCTTCTTCTCCTTCACCAAGGGCTTCCTTACGCATCTTGTCAATCAAATCCATCTTGTCTTGCCATACATCACGCGCCAAATCCACTGGATAATGCTGCGGATTGAGCACGCGCTTGTACTCATCCCAAAGCTTGTCAAATTCCTTACGGGCATAAGCCTGAATCTCAGTCAAGCTAGGCAAGTTGTAAATCAATTTCCCGTCCTTGAAAATATCCACCAAGAGAGGAACAGCGTCAAAATTACGAACCGTCTTCTTGATGTAGGTATAAGTCGGATGGAACATCTTGATTTCTGTCATGCTGGCAACATCTACGCCATCATAAGTAATATAATTGCCTTCTGACTTGCCTTTTTCACGACTGGTAATGCGCCACACCTGCTTCTTACCTGGCGTAGACACTTTTTCCGCATTATTTGACAGCTTGATGGTGTTGCGCATCTGGCCATTTTCATCTTCGATGGCAACAATCTTGTAAACTGCCCCAAGAGCTGGCTGGTCATAGGCTGTAATCAGCTTGGTTCCCACACCCCAGACATCAATCTTGGCCTTTTGCATCTTGAGGTTGAGGATGGTATTTTCGTCCAAATCATTAGAAGCATAAATCTTAGCCTCTGTAAATCCAGCCTCGTCCAGTTGCTGACGGACTTTCTTAGAAATGTAGGCAATATCCCCAGAGTCAATACGCACACCCATAAAGTTAATCTGGTCACCCAGCTCACGCGCCACCTGAATGGCAGCTGGCACACCGATACGCAGAGTGTCATAGGTATCCACAAGAAAGACACAGTTTTTGTGGGTTGAGGCGTAAGCTTTGAAAGCTTCATAGTCGTTACCATAAACCTGTACCAAAGCATGGGCATGTGTCCCCAAAACAGGAATGTCAAAGAGTTTACCTGCACGCACATTGCTGGTTCCATTGGCGCCACCAATCACCGCTGCGCGTGTTCCCCAGATAGCCGCATCCATCTCTTGCGCACGACGTGTTCCAAACTCCATCAAAGGTTCATCTTCGATGACCGAACGAATACGTGCTGCCTTAGTAGCCACCAAGGTCTGGTAGTTAACGATGTTCAAAAGGGCTGTTTCGACCAACTGACATTGGGCTAGAGGACCTTCCACCTGCACAATCGGTTCATTAGCAAAAACCAAATCCCCTTCTTGGGCAGAACGAACCGTCAACTCCAACTTGAAATTGCGGAGGTAGTCCAAGAATGCCCCGTGATAGCCAAGCGACTCCAAATAGGCAATATCACTCTCAGAAAAACGCAAGTCTTCAAGATAGTTCACAATTCTTTCCAAACCAGCAAAAACCGCATAGCCATTTTTAAAAGGCTGTTGGCGGAAATAAACCTCAAAAACTGCCTTCTTATTGTGAATCCCTTGGTCAAAGTAAACCTGCATCATATTAATCTGGTACAAGTCCGTGTGCAATGTCAAACTATCATCTGGATACATACTTTTCCTACTTTCTTAGCTAGAAATACATGAAAATTTTCAAGAACTTTCATGTATTCCAATAAATTAGTACTATTATATCACATTTTAGCTGGATTGAGAAAAGAGTAACAAGCTATTCTCCACTCTCCAGTTCATCCATATCTTGCTCAAATTTTTTCTGGGCCCATTCGCCATAACTCTTCAGACCAAGATTGCCAATAAAAACCCAAGGAAGGTAAATGACATAAGTAATGACCCAAGCAGACAAGTATTTAACGTTCAAAGGATTATGCTGATAAATTTCGATATTAAATTGATAATTCTGAAACATCAAGAGAGTTGTAATCGCCAAGGTTAGGAAAAAACAACCCAAAATCGTAAAATGAAATCGGCTATAATAGGTCACTCCCAGATTTCGAGCACGGTTGAAAAAATAAAATGTCCCTATGATGATAACGATGAGCAGCATATTAGAATTAAAAAGGCTTGGTGCTAATACTGAAATGATATAAGATAGGAGCGACAAAGCGATGCAGATATAGAAACTTTCAGAACCTGCTTTATTGATTAGTTGTTCTTCTCTCTCGTCAAGTAATTGATAATGAATGAATTTATTTACCATCTTCTTCCTCCCAAAATAGTTGGTCTAGAGTTTTCCCTAAACATCTGCAAATGGACTGGCAGAGCGAGAGACTGGGATTGTATTTTCCCGCCTCTATCAAACCAATAGTCTGGCGCGTCACTCCGACAGCCTCCGCCAGTTGACCTTGTGTTAAATCAAGCTCCACACGAGCTAATTTTAATTTTAAATTTTTAGCCACCTGCGTCCTCCTTATAGTTTTAAAAAGTTGCGCCTCTTTTTAACATTATTATATCATATATCTAACTTAATGCAATATATAACTGTCATTTTGTAATATTTTGTTAACAAAAAAACTCTCTACCACAAAAAGATAGAGAGTTTGGAGTTTAAATATAGGATTTCAAAATTTCGATGACATCACTTTTTTTCTTAACCTGATAGACCTTGATTCCCACCTTCTCAGCTACGATTGCATTGTCCTCAATATCGTCTAGAAACACACAATTTGTAGGATTTAACCGGTATTTATCGAGACTTATGTCAAACTCCCCTCTTTGCTTTATTCTCCTTACAAATCCTTTTGGTAATAAAATCTTTGCCCTGTGTAGGGATAGTCTTGCAAAGCAAAGACTTCCTTGTATCCATGCTTCTGATAAAAGTCTGGTGCTTGGAACTGGTAAGTGTTGACAAAAGCAAAACGACAATTTCGATTCTTGGCTTCATTTTCTGCTTTCTGCAATAGTTTTGAACCAATTCCTTGCCCTCTCAGTTCCTCTTTTACAAATAAATACTCGATTTCTAGCCAATTTCCAAAAGTCTCTGCTATAAAACCTGCCAGAAGATTGCCCTTTTCATCTTCGACATAAAGATTAAGTGGCTCACTTTCAGCCTCTTCTCTTTTGGAACGGTTATAAGCACGAATCAAATTCCCAATTTCTTGCGCCTTCTGGGATTCCTTATTTTCCAATCTAAAGTACATCTAAATCTCCTTAAACACTGTTACAGCTTGATTATAATCTTATTTCAATAGACTGTCAAACTAGCAAAAACCCACCAACCTGAGTTGATGAGTTTCAAATCTATTTTCTAAATTTCCACTGGCTATAAATCCCGAAACCGATAATCCAGATAGCTGATCCGATTGCTCCTACAAAGGTAGACTCTTGTAAAAAGAGGGTTACAAAGACAAAGGCAAAGAAGAGCATTGTTAAAGGATTTAGGAAACGATAATGGGGCATGAGGTAGCCATCCGCCATAAAGTCCTGTGACTTGCGATACTTAAGGTGGGCCACCATGATCAAGATATAGATGGCGATATAGACACCTGACGACGATGCCGTAATCAAGGCAAAGGCATCGGAAACACCTGGCAAAACGTTGATAAAGGCAGCCAGAGCAATTAAGATTGCTGAAGCAATAATGGCATTTTGTGGTACGTTATGACGAGAAAGGGTATCTGCCTTGATTGCTTTTAGGAATGGATTTGGCGAATCATGGGCAATCTGATACAAATGACGACCTGTTGAGTAGAGGGTCGAGTTAAGGGCAGAGGCTGCTGATGTCAAAACGACGAAGTTAATCAAGGCTGCTGCCCACTTGATACCTGCTAACTCAAATACCGTAACAAAAGGAGAATCAGCAGAAGCAAGCTCACGCCATGGAATGATAGCCATGATAGCTAAGAGGGCACCACCGTAGAAAAAGGCGATACGCAAAGGAATTTCCTTAACGGCTTTCGGCAAGACCTGACGTGGATTTTTGGTTTCAGAAGTTGTAACCCCGATAAATTCAATCATGAGGTAGGCAAAGAACACCATCTGGAAGGCCATGACAAAGTTCACTCCACCATTTGGGAAGAGGGAGAAATTGTCAGCAATATTTGCTAAACTTGCTACTCCATGAGGTGTCTTAAAGCCTGTCAAGACCATAAAGACCCCTGTGGCGATCATAGCTAAAATAGCCACAATCTTAACCATCGCAAACCAAAACTCAACTTCCCCAAAGAGCTTAACTGCAATCAGATTGACCAAGGCTAGAATGGTCAAAAATCCAATCTCAATCATCCAACTTGGCCAGCTAGGGAACCAAAACTGAACGTAGTGAGAGATAGCAGTGATTTCCGCCATACCGATAAAGACAACGGATAGCCAGTAAGACCAAACAGAGAAATATCCCCAGCCCTTACCCAAATGGCGCGTGATAAAGTTGATAAAGGTATGTTGCTCAGGGTCTTGGTAGAGCATTTCCCCAACCGCACGCATCATGAGGAACATAAAAGCCCCAGTAATCATATAAATCAGTACAATAGAAGGACCTGTTAGGCTGATAGAGCGACCCGCTCCCAAAAAGAGTCCTGTTCCGATTGTTCCAGCAATGGCCATAACCTGCACGTGACGATTAGTCAGACCACGCTCCATCTTATTTTTTTTCTTCTTTGAACTCATATCGTCTCCAATTCAATTTAAAATGGAAAAAGGAGTGAGTGAAGCGCATTGCCTCCCCACTCCTTTTTTCTGTTTTTAGGCTGTTTTTTCAACCTTCAAGATTTTTACATCATAGCTACCAACAGGTGTTTCAATGGTTGCTGTGTCACCTGTTTTCTTACCAATCAAGGCTTGTCCGATTGGGCTTTCATTTGAGACTTTACCTGCAAAGGCATCTGCACCTGCTGAACCTACGATAATATAAACTTCTTCTTCGTCCTCACCAATTTCTTGGATAGTGACTGTTTTACCAATCGCTACTTCGTCTTGGGCAACTGAGTCGCTATTGACGATTTCAGCGTAACGGATTTTTGTTTCCAAGCTAGAGATTTGTCCTTCGACAAAGGCTTGTTCATCCTTAGCTGCTTCGTATTCACTGTTTTCAGAAAGGTCACCATATGAACGGGCAATCTTAATGCGTTCTACCACTTCTGGTCGGCGGACCAATTTCAATTCTTCTAATTCTTTTTCAAGTTTTTCCTTTTCCTCAAGGGTCATAGGATATGTTTTTTCTGCCATTTTTCTCAACTTTCTTCTGATAATATTTTCTAAAGAAAATTATGTGAAACATCACATAATTTTAGTTTGTTTGGTTTAATTTACTGTTGACATGTTCAGCGACATTACGATCATGCTCCTCCTGAGTAGCAGCATAATAGACCTTGCCATCTGTAACATTAGCTACAAAATATAAGTTATCACTCTTAGTCTGATTAATACTTGCCTCAATGGCATCCAAACTTGGACTATCTACTGGACCTGGCATCAAACCAGCTTTCGTATAAACATTATACGGTGAATTAATTGTCGTATCAATTCCAGCATCATCAGCAAGACTAATCTTCTGACCAAGTTTTCCTTGGGCATACAAGATGGCAATATTGCTTTGAAGTGGCATACCAAGATTCAAGCGATTGTAGAATACACCTGCAATCAACTTACGATCTTCAGTCTTAGCACCTTCTTTTTCAACAAGTGACGCAATCGTCAACAATTCATTGACTGTCAAATTTTTAGACTTGATTGCACTATAATGAGGTGCCAAAGTCTTATCCATAGCTGCCAGCATCTCATCAATCAAGCTTTCAATAGTTGTGCTTTCCTTGATAGAGTATGTAGCTGGGAAGAGGAAACCTTCTAAACGGTAACGAACGCCACTTTCCTTTGTAGGCAAGCTTTCAAGTAGACTAGGATATTTGGCAACTTCTTGGCTGATAAAGTTCTCATCTTGAACTTTTGCCAGAAAGGCATCCGCTGTCAAAGGCTCTTTGAAGTCACCTTGCAATTGACCTACCGCTTGTGCAATTTGATCAATCGTATAACCTTCTGGAATTGTTAAATTCGCAAGCGCAGGTTCTTGAGCTTCAGCTGTTCCACCTTTTTGTAGTTCGTGGATGATGTCTTCTGTACTCATACTCTTTTGCAAATTGTAATAGCCAGACTTCAAATCTGAATAATTTTTATATTTCGCATAAAAAGCAAAAATCACTCCATGTTTAATCAAGCCAGACTTTTCAAGAGTTGAACCAATTGTTTGAACATTGGCTCCTTCTGGGATTTGCACTGTCACATATTGTTTAGATGAAGCATCCACAGGCTGTAAAGATGACTGAACATACTGATAACCGAAGTAACCACCTGCTGAAATCAAACCTAAGAAAATAAGTAGAGAAATGAAGAAGGCCTTGAATCCTGATTTTTTCTTCTTAGTAGGTTGAACTGTATCACGACGGCTACGACGTGGAGTTGCAGGCATTTCTTCTACAGCTTTCTTTTCCACTACTGGTTGTGAAGTAGGAACTTCTTTTTTTACTACTTCTTTCTGCCCTTCTGTCTTATAAGAAACAGCTACCCTTGTTGGAATTTCATTAAATTCCTTTTCTACTTTTCTAGGACTAACAGGTCCTGAAACTGGTCTTGATACTCCCTCAGCTGATGGAGCAGAAGGTCCTTCTTGACTCGGATGACTTGGAGCAAGTGGAGCTTGTCTTACAGCCTCTTCTGCGGGAGAAGAAGGAACATCTTGACTTGGATGGCTTGGAGCAGTAAGAGTTTCTCTTTTTATCTCATTTGATGGAGAAGCTGATAAATCTTGGCTGGGGTGAGTCGGCACGGTAGGAGCGTTTCTCATAATATCCTCTACAGCTGATAGAGAATCTTCCATCAAATCTTCTATTGACTGATCATTTTTAGAAGAAAGTTGGAGTTTTATTGAAGCTAAATTAACTTCTTCCTGATCTTCTTCATATTTTTTGACGCGTTCTAAATCACGTAAAATCTGCTCTTTAAAGCTTAATTTTTCGTCTTCTCTTGGCTTTTCACTCAAAAGTTTATCCTCCTCGTTGACAATCCATAATATTATATCTTAAAAACGAAAGAAAAGCAACCTAGCATGCTTTTCTAGCTTATTTTTTAGCTTCCCAAACCATATCATACCAGGTTTCCCCTGCAAAGATTGACTGGGACAGGCCTTCATTGACAAATCCATGTTTTTCATAGTAAGCGATGAGATAGTCATGACAGGTTAGATTAATGCCTTCTCTTTCGTGTTCAAGAGCCAGTTCTTTCAGGGCTGATAGCAATTTCTGACCCAGTCCTAGCCCCTGTGCCTCTTTAGCAATGGAGAGGCAGGTCACAGAGATATAGCCACCAGGATTATGACTATAATCTTCTATCTCTTCTGTAAAGGACTGGTCTTGCAGATGGCGATGGGGGCCAACTGGCCCTTCTATATAACCTATGATTCTACCCTCTTTTTCTGCAACCAGAAAAGAGGTCTGAATTTCTCGCAAATGCGCTTCAAAAATCGAGCGAGGAATAGCTTCTTCTACCGAGAAATTCTCTAGTTCAATCTCGACAATCCGATCCAAATCTTCTAATCTTGCTTGTCTAATTTTCATTGTGCCTCCAGATAAAAGGGATTAAACCAAATCATACTATAACCCTGACTAGTTGCATAAAGGGAAGTTTCTTCATCAATGAAACCGTTCATTTCAAAATAAGAAAGCAACTCATCGGGGCTCTCCAAACGAATCCCTTTGTAATCCAGCTCAACTGCCACCTCTTTCAAGGCTGCAAGAAGAAGTGTTCCCAAGCCCTGTCTCTGATGGTCAGACTCGATGACTAAAGAATGTATTTTTAGACATTGCGGATTATCTGACTGAGGCCTTGATAGAATATAGCCTAAAAGTTGATTTTCATCCCTAGCTAGAAGAAAGGTATCCGCACACTTACGGATACTTTCTTCTAAAATATGGGAAGGTTGCTGCTTTTCAGCTGGAAAAGACGAAGTTTGAAGTGCATCTATCTCAGCCAAATCAGACTTACTTGCCTGAATGATCTTAATTGGAATTTCCATGAGAATATCCTATTGAACATTACTTGTCAAGTTCGACAAGAGACGCTCAAATGAGTATTCATAGGTTTGGATATCTCCTGCTCCCATAAAGACATAAACAGCATTGTCATGGTCTAGGAGTGGAGATACATTTTCAACAGTGATCACTTGATGTTTCTTGTCAATCTTATTGGCTAGGTCTTCTACCTTGACATCACCATGGTCCACTTCACGAGCTGACCCATAAATCTGTGCTAGGTAAACAGCATCTGCTTGGTTTAAAGCATGAGCAAAGTCGTCCAACAAGGCAATGGTTCTTGTAAAGGTATGCGGTTGGAAGATTGCGACGATTTCCTTGCTTGGGTATTTTTGACGAGCCGCATCCAAAGTCGCAATGATTTCTGTTGGATGGTGGGCAAAGTCATCAATAATTACTGTATCATTGACAATTTTCTCAGTGAAACGACGCTTAACACCGGCAAATGTTTTCAAGTGCTCACGCACCAAGTTCAAATCAAATCCTGCTGTGTAAAGAAGACCAATAACGGCTGTCGCATTCATGATATTGTGACGACCAAAGGTTGGGATGTGGAATTGACCCAATTCTTGTCCACGGAAATGAACGGTGAAGGTTGAACCAGTTGTTGAACGAAGAAGGTCACTAGCTACAAAGTCATTGCCTTCAGCTTCAAAACCATAATAATAAATCGGAGCATTGGCTGTAATCTTACGCAATTCTGCATCTTCACCATAGACAAAAAGACCCTTGGTAATTTGTTTAGCATAGTCGTTAAAAGCATTGAAAACATCCTCT
This sequence comes from Streptococcus sp. 959, assembly GCF_013277075.1. Lineage (GTDB taxonomy): Bacteria > Bacillota > Bacilli > Lactobacillales > Streptococcaceae > Streptococcus > Streptococcus pseudopneumoniae_C. The sequence goes on along the minus strand of NZ_VMMF01000017.1, from coordinate 178,124 downwards.
AGACTGGTAAAGTAGTCTGGATGGTCAAAGTCAATGTTGGTGATGATAGAGTATTCTGGATGGTAAGGCATGAAATGACGCTCATATTCGTCAGATTCAAAGACAAAATATTTGGCATTGGCCGAACCACGACCTGTCCCATCCCCAATCAAGAAGCTAGTGTCTGTGATGTGAGACAAGACGTGAGACAACATACCTGTCGTTGAAGTTTTTCCGTGCGCACCTGCTACCCCCATGCTAACAAAGTCACGCATAAAGCTACCAAGGAACTCATGGTAACGTTTGTAACTGATGCCATTTTGGTCTGCATAGGCAATTTCGACGTTGTTATCTGGACGGAAGGCATTTCCAGCGATAATTTCCATATCACCGTCTAGATTCTTTTCATCAAAAGGAAGAATGGTAATTCCTGCCTGCTCAAGACCACGTTGAGTAAAGTAGTACTTTTCAACATCTGATCCCTGTACCTTATGCCCCATTTGGTGCAACATCAAGGCCAAGGCACTCATCCCTGATCCCTTAATTCCGATAAAATGATATGTCTTTGGCATGTTTTCTCCCCTATTCTGTAATTCTGGTCAGATTCAACTCTTGGGCAACCTGACGTTCTTGTTCTGTTTGTTTACTTTTTTTATTGTAGATTTGGCTCTTCTTTAGAAAATCATAGTTGTTTTTCTTTGGAGCAGGTACTGACACTTCTTCATTCTTGGTAGGGATAGAATTGACTTCTTCCGCCAAGATGTAATGAGACTGGGTCAATTTTTGGCTATATTTGACAAACTCACCAGGATTTTCCTTTTGGAAAGGCGCGGTAGGTTGATTGCTCTGCCTAACTGGGCTTGGTTGTGAGTGGCGTCTTGTAGGAGTGATGTCCTTAGTCAAATAGCTTGCCGAGCGTTTCTTTTTCAAGTCCGCACGCGCTTCTTCACGCGCCACCTCTGCATAACTCTTTCCTTCTTTTTTAACCCCTAAAGGAGCTTTTTTAGGTTTCTCGACTTGCTTTTCAATCGGTTTTACTGGCGCCTCTTTAGTAATAGGAGCCCATTCTAAATAATTTTTATCTCGATACTCACCCTTGATATTACTGATCAGATCAGACTCATCGTACAAGTTCATGACTGGCATCTCAGTCAGCATGACCTCGTCATCTGACACCAATGGAAATCGTTCTTGTTTCATTTTCTATTTCCTTTCAACACTTCATTATAGCGTATTGTCTTGATTTTTCAAGTGCTGGCTTCAGAAATTCCCAAAATTTCTCTAATTTCTGCTAGGGTCAGACTGCCACGTGACTCTGTGCCATCCAATACTTGTGACACTAGATGTTTCTTCTGTTCTTGGAGTTCCTGAATTTTTTCTTCAATGGTTCCCCTGGTCACTAAGCGATAAACCTCAACCGTTTCTTCCTGCCCCATCCGATGGGCACGGCCAATGGCTTGCGCTTCCACCGCAGGATTCCACCAAAGGTCAACCAAGATAACCGTATCAGCACCTGTCAGATTCAGACCGACACCACCAGCCTTGAGGGAAATCAGAAAGGCATCTCTTTCCCCTTGATTAAAGGCCTTGGTCATGTCTTGTCTTTCCTTAGCTGGGGTTGAACCCGTAATTTTAAAGGAAGTCAAGCCCAAGTCTGGCAGTTCTTGTTCAATTTCCTCCAACATTCCCTTGAACTGCGAGAAAATCAAGACACGGTGTCCGCCGTCTGCCACCTGTACCAGCAGGTCTCGGAGACTATCCAGTTTGCCACTGGCTCCCTGATAATCTTCCATAAAGAGAGCAGGAGTGTCACAGATTTGGCGCAAGCGCATCAGACCAGACAAGATTTCCACACGACTTCGCTGAAATTCCTGATCCGATACTTGAGCTAGACGGTCCCGCATCTGTTGCAACTGGGCTAGGTAGATAGCCTTTTGCTGATCTTCCAGTTCATTCTTATAAACCACTTCAATCAAGTCTGGCAATTCAGTCAGAACTTCTTCTTTCTTGCGCCTCATAACGAAAGGCTTGATAAACTGAGCCACTCTCTCTGCTGGCAATTTCATAAATTCTTTCTTGCTTGGCAAAAGCCCTGGCATGACGATTTGGAAAATAGACCACAACTCACCCAGATGATTTTCAATAGGAGTCCCTGACAAGGCAAAGACTGACGGCACCACAAATTGTCTCAAGGTCTGGGCAATCTTGGTCTGGGCATTTTTCATAACCTGAGCTTCATCTAAGAAAAGGAAGTCAAAAGCCATACCCTGATAAAGCTCACTGTCCTGACGGAAGGTAGCATAGCTGGTCACATAAATTTGATGGCTCTCAGCAAGAATCTCTTCACGACTAGCTTTCAAACCATGAACAACAGCCATATCCAACTGTGGGGCAAATTTCTGAAACTCATCTGCCCAGTTGTAAATCAAACCTGACGGAGCTAAAATCAAAACCCGACTTTCTTTTGTCACTTGACTGGTCAAAAAAGCAATAGTCTGAAGGGTTTTCCCCAATCCCATATCATCAGCCAAAATCCCACCAAAACCATAATGATGGAGCATTTGCAGCCAGCCGATTCCCTTTTCCTGATAATCTCGCAAGTCAGCCTGAACCTGAGTTTCTTGTCGTGGGAAGTCCTCTGGATGCGTCAAATCCTGGGCCAAATTCTGGAATTCTTGTGAAAAAGAAACACGGTCTCGCCCTTCAAAAAGATGAGCTAAACTGTAGGCCAAGGATTTTCGAGCCTGCAAGGTCCCATCTTTTAATTCAAACTGTCCTAGTTCCTGTAGATTTTGGCGAATTTTCTTGGTTTCTTCATCGAAAAAGTAGACTTGATTAGACGAATCAATATAAAAATCTTGATTGGCAATCAAGGCCTGCATGGCTTGGTCAATTTCCTCTTGGGCAATATCTTGAAAATCAAACTGGATTTCCAAGAGCCCTCCCTTGGAAGCAATCTGCACTTGAGGACTCGCTAAACTATAAAGCTCTTCTAACTTGTCTGATAGGTCAACATTTCCGAATTTTTCAAAGACTGGAATGATTTCGTGGAAGAAATGATAGACAGATTCCGCTTTTAAGGCCTGACGCCAAGATTGAAAATCTGCTTCAAAACCTGCCGCCAAACAGACTTGGAAGATTCTTTCTTCTAAATCAGCATCACTCGAAAATGGTAATTCTTCTAACTCTTGTCGGCTAGATACCTGGCTATCTCCATAATCAAACTGAATTTCTAAACGAATCCGATTATCCTCTTCCCTATCAAAGTAAAAAGAGGGCGCAAAAGTTTTGATTTGTAACCGTTCTGGAGCTGAAACGGTCCCCATCTGGCTAAAAAGAGTTAAACAAGAAGCCAATTTATCGCGGTCACTACTATCAAATTGCAGGTGTTTCTTTCCATGTTGATTCACAGACAGCGCTTTGATTTCCTTGAGAAGACGCATCTGCTGGTCAGTTAGAAAATAAACCTGTCCTTTATGGAAAAGTACAGCTCCCTGATAAAAGACATTGACCCTAGGACTCTCGCTGATCTCCATTTCAAAATAGTCCGAGTATGCTGTTACTGTAAAGGTAAATAGATTGGCATCTGCATGCATATCTTGAAAAAGCAGGGTTTGGTAACTATCCACTTGGTGGTCAAATTGAAAATGGGGCAGGGTCATCAATAAATTCACACCCTGCTCAAAAAAAGTCAAAGGGAAAAAGAGGTGCCGACCTTGGTTTTGGAAAAAGAGGTCTGGAGCCTGTCCTTCCTCCGTTAGTCCCCGCAAGAAAGTCAGAAGTTCTTGGCTGGCTTCATCAAAGGCTTCCCAAGACAAGGACTCCTCATAGGTCTTGCCAATCATATAAGATTTCCTCTGTTCGACAATCCTTAAAAAGAGTGGAATGTCCCGAATGACATAGTATTTTTGGCTATTGATTTGCCCGATTCTAAGGGTCCACAAGATATGATTGCTTCCTGCTTCCACTTGCCCCACAGCCGATAATTCATAGGCACGTTCTGATTTTGGAGACAAGATTCGGTCCAAAAATTTGCCACCCAAGGTCACCTTGGTTTCAACGGCCTCTTTTTCTTCATGGCCTTCTTCCAGACTCTGCAAGATTTCTTGACCACGCTCATCATTTTTCAAAAAATGCTCTAGCGCTGCCAAATGCACACAGTAGCCCCTCTTTTGGAAAAAATCGCAGGCACAAAAAACCAAATCATCCTCTAAACTATAGCGCAGTTCTTCTTCTGCAACACGAGCGTAGAGCCGATTATTCTTTTCCTTGATGATGTCAACTTTACCAGTTTCATAAAGGGCAACGCCTTCGATACGGACTTTCCCCGGAATCAATTTAGCCATATTTCTACCTTTACCTTATCTTCTTATTATACCATATTTTTGCCTATGAAAATAGCTTCCTAGGAAGACTTTTCTCCTAGAAAGCTGTATTTTTAAAGCTCGATTTTTAAAGTTTGGCAAAAGTCGTCACAATCCGCTGACAAACTTCTTGCAACAGAGATTTAGGCATGGCTACATTGAGGCGGGCATGGAGACTTCCTTCCTCTCCATAATCCGAACCAGGGTTGAGGATAACCTTAGCTTCATTTCTCAACAGCTCTTGCAATCTTTCATCAGTCAGGTCATAGGCTGAAAAATCAAGCCAAATCAAGTAGGTTCCTTGCGGTTTCATGACCTTGATTTTAGTCTCTTTACCAAATAAATCCACCACATAATTGATGTGGTCTTCAAAGACTTGCTTGAGTTCCTCTAGCCAATTCTTCCCATATCGATAGGCAGCTTCTGTCGCCAAATAACCCAAGCCTGAAATTTCATGTTGATTATTGGCCAACTGGCGTTTCTGGTAAGCCAGTCTCAACTTAGGATTCTCAATGACTGCATAGGAATTTTTTGTCCCCGCAATATTAAAGGTTTTAGTGGCACTGCTCAAGACAATCGCAAAATCTTTAAAGACAGGATTAATGGTATTGAAAGACTGGTGTTTGTGACCAAAGAGGGCTAAATCTTGGTGAATCTCATCCGAAACCAAGAAAACACCATGTTTTTGGCAGAGTTGGCCAATCTTCTTCAACACCTCTTTTTCCCAAACACGTCCACCAGGATTATGAGGGTTGCAGAGAATGTAAAGTTTGACATCCTCTTCCACCAAATCCTTCTCAAGTTGATCAAAGTCAATCTCAAACAGACCATCCTTTTCCACCAAAGAATTGGTAATCAATCTACGGTTGTTCAACTTGACACTGCGTGCAAAGGGTGGATAGACAGGTGTGTTAATCAAAACCGCATCGCCTTCTTTTGTAAAGGCTTGAATAGCTGTTGAGATGGCTGGTACCACACCCTCGATAAAGACAAGAGCCTCTTTGTCAAAGTGATAACCATGTTGTGTAGCTTCCCACTTTTGAACTTCCTTAATTAACTCTTCACTGGCATAAGTATAGCCATAAACCAGTTGGTCTGCGTAAGTCTGCACAGCTTGGCGGATTTCAGGCAAGACTACAAAGTCCATATCCGCTATCCAAGCTGGTAGGACTTCACTATCCGTTTCTGCTTCTTTCCATTTATAGGTATGGTGCCCTAAACGATTGGGTAGGCTTGTAAAATCATATTTTCCCATCTTTGTCTTATCCTTCTAATGCTTGGCGCAAATCTGCAATCAAATCTCTAGCATCCTCAATCCCAATTGACAAGCGCAAGAGGTCATCTGTCAAACCATAAGAATGGCGTACTTCTGCTGGAATATCCGCGTGAGTTTGCGTCGTTGGATAAGTAATGAGACTTTCCACCCCACCCAAACTTTCTGCAAAAGAGAAAACCTTGAGACTGTTCAAAATATGAGGAATGCGTTTTTCATCTGCTACTTTAAAGGAAATCATCCCTCCACGCCCAGTGTAGAGAACTTCCTTAACTGCTGGAGAATCCTTCAAAAAAGCAACCACTTCTTGGGCATTGGCTGTTGAGCGCTCCATACGAAGAGACAAGGTTTTGAGACCACGAATCAATTGATAACTATCAAATGGTGACAAAACTGCTCCTGTCGTATTGAGATTGTAGAAAAGCTTCTCGTATAGTTCTAAACTATTGGTCACAACCACTCCAGCCAAGACATCATTGTGGCCTGCTAGATACTTGGTTGCTGAATGAAGAACGATATCTGCTCCATCTTCAATCGGACGTTGGTAGATAGGGCTGTAGAAAGTATTGTCCACCACCACTTTGGCACCCTTAGCATGAGCCAATTTTGCTAGTTTTTCAATATCAAATTCCAACATCAAAGGGTTGGTTGGGGTTTCGATATAAAGAACATCCACATCCTTTTCCAACTCGGCAATCAACTCTTCTTCTGTATTGGCATAGGTAAAATGGAAACGACCTTCCTGCTCCACTTGATTGAACCAGCGGAAAGAACCACCGTAAAGGTCACGGACAGCTAAGACCTTACTTCCTACTGGAAAAACGCTAAAGGCCAATACAATTGCTGACATTCCTGAGCTAGTCGCTAGGGCATAGTCTGCTGACTCGATAGCCGCCAAGACTTCCTCAGCCTTACTACGAGTTGGGTTTTTAGTACGCGTATAGTCAAATCCAGTAGATTTACCAAACTCTGGATGCTGATAAGTCGTTGAAAAATGAAGCGGTGTCACCAATGCACCTGTCGCTTCATCTGATTTGATACCCGCCTGGGCCAAAATTGTGTTGATGTGTAATTCCTTGCTCATACAATACCTCCAAATCTATAGTAACTATTGTACCACTTATTTTCATCAACTCATTTTCTTCTTTTCAAGAGCTAGTTATAGTTTTAAACTATAGACTTATAGAGTAAAGCTAAAAAGAATCCAGAAAACCTTCCAGATTCTTTTATGAAAATGATTGCTAAAGTTTACTGTGAACGAAAGAAATCCTGTTGGGCTAAATAGTCATAATGGTCTTTGTTAAATTGATACTGACCGACATGTTGACTAATCTGACCGACATCCACGGAAAAAATATAGACTTCATTTTGATAGTGCCAGTTCAGCCTAACTGTATTCAAGACTGTCTGATAAGTGAAATCTTGAACTTGATTCCAAGGCATCTCTACGACGTGATTAGAGCGACTTTCAGTTATATCACTGATGTCCATCAAGTAGATACCCTTAGATGTGAATGCCAGAATCTTAGGCTTCACACTCGACTGAACATAGTAGGAACCACCTATAATGAAAAAATCAATAAAGGATTTCAACCATGTCTTTTTCTTGAAAGCCATCAGAAAATTCTTTTGCCCTTCAATGTGGCAAGTTGAGAGAAATGATTCAATCTGTTTTTCTGTTGCAAACTCCATAATAGCGCCCATGATGATACCTCCATAACGATTAGTAAATAGGTAGATAAGAACTCTTCACATAAAGAAGAACCTATCATTTGTTGCGTTTTATCTTATTTTACTGTAGATAGCATCCCTCCTATAACATTACCCTAGCATGTGCATACTTCCATTAACGCTGGAAGAGACTTTCGAAAATAGCTTCTCACGTTTTTGTTATATTCATTATAACATAAATTCAGTAAACCAATTAAAAAATGTAAACACTTTCAGCCCAAATTTGCCATCATTCTATAAAAAACGACAGCTTCTTTCGAAACCATCGTTTTCCTTGAAAAATCCTTATTTGACATGTTTTGCCAATTCTTCTTGGGCTTTTTTATTAGATTCTTCTTTTTCTTTCAGCCATTTTTCTTTAGCTTTTTCATATTCGTCTTTTGTGACTGTCTTATCTTGTACTTTGAGGTATTTATATGATTCAACCCCTTTATTACCCGCCAATGAGAATGGGCTAGAGAAAGGAACTGTTTTTCTCAATGTTGGTGTTCCGCCTAGTGAAACATTTGGAATTGCTAGAGAGCTATCTACTAACCAAGCTTGAGCATCAGCATATTTCTCATAACGTTTAGCTGGATCTTGCTCCTTATTAGCTTCTTCCAACATTTGAGTATAAGTATCAAGTCCAACTGCCTTGGCCTTGTCATTGGCTTCACCCGGCTCTAAACCTAGATTTTGCAACACTCCACCAGAATTAATATTAAAAATATCAAGGTAGCTTGATGGATCTTGATAGTCTGCGCTCCAGCCACCGTTGTATAAATCATAATCCTTCTGAGCTGCAGTCTGAGACAAATAGCTTGTATTATCAAAGTCTTCCGTAGAAAGTTGTTGAATGTCAATTACAACATTTTCTGCACCTAAAGCTGCTTCAATAGATTGCTTCATAGAATTTGCCTCTTGGACACCCTTTTTAGCAGCTTGGTCAACTGTCATGTCCAAGTGGATAGGGAATTGGACTCCTTTGTCTTGGAGTTCTTTCTTAGCCTCTGCAAATTTAGCTTTGGCTTTTTCAGCATTGTAGTATGGATCTTGAGCATCCGCAAAGTTGATTCCTTGCCATTCCTTACCGTAATTGACCATCTTAGAGGCTACTACTTCACCAAAGTCTTTTCCGTTGATACTTACGAAGTTTGGAGGAACGACGAGGTTACGCAAAATCTTAGTTGCCCCATCTTCTCCTTGAGATTGAGCCCCGTAAGACGTACGGTCATAGGCAAAATTAATGGCTTGACGGAAGTTTTTATTAAGAACCGCTTCTTGAGTCGATTTCTTCTCAGCATCACTTGTCTTGGAAGTGAATTTATAAGATTTTCTATCCAGGTTAAAGTTTAAGAAGTAAGAAGTAGCATCTTGCAAGCTATAGATGATATTGTCCTTATTCTTCTCTTTAATTCCTTCAAAACTTGAACTATTTGGATAGAGACGAGCATAGCTATAGGCTCCCTCAACATAGTTACGAGCCAGTGCATCTTGGTCACTACCATCATAATAAGCCAATTTCACATCATCTACAAAGACATTTTTAGCATCCCAGTAGTTAGGATTTTTCTTGAACTCGATGACCGATTTTGAAACAAAGGATTTCATCAAGAAAGGTCCATTATACAAAATGCTAGATGGGTCTACCTTGCCAAAATCATCCCCTTTTGATTTCAAGAAATCTGCATTGACTGGGAAGAGAATAGTTGATGTTGTTTTTGAGTTCCAGTAAGATTCTGGTCGTGTCAAGGTATATTGAACTGTCTGGTCATCAAGAGCCTTAACTCCGACAGTTGAAAAGTCGCTTGTTTTACCGTTAATGTAATCATCCAAACCTGCTACGGATTCTTGCACTAAGTACAAGGCTTCTGATTTTTTATCAGCCGCATATTTCAAACCAGTGACAAAATCTTGGGCAGTGACAGGAGCATATTCATCTCCATCTGCAGTATACCATTTAGCATCTTTACGCAGTTTGTAGGTATAGGTCAAACCGTCTTGAGAAACACTCCAATCCTCTGCCAAAGATGGGACATAGTTTCCATATTGGTCATTTTCCATGAGACCATCTACCAGATTGGTCACAATATCATTAGTTGTTGCACGGTTTTCTGCTAGGTAGTTCAAACTTGATGGGTCACTTACATAAACATAGTTATATGTTTTTGACGCTGTGCTAGAATTTCCACAGGCACTTAACAAAATACCTGCACTTAACACGACACCCGCAAGTGTTGCATACTTGGCCTTAGACTTTTTCATCTCCAGAACCTCCTGATTTAAATATTTGTCTTATTATACAACTTGAGTTTTATTTAGTCAATAGTTTTTTTGGTCTTTTTTCAAAAAATAAAATTTCCATCTACAAATTTTAGCTGTTATTCCACAAATTAATAAAAAAGAGAATAATCCAAGCATTTCATAGTAGAAATGTTCAAATTATCCCTTTTATTTATAAAAGTTTTTTAAGTTAACTTTAATTTGATTCGTAAGCGATCTGCTTGGGCTTTTCCAATCACCTTATCCAACAAATGGGTACGAAGACTCAAGAATCCATAAACACCGCCACCCATGGCACCAACAAGGGCTACGTATAGGAAACTCCACAAACGTCCACTTGGTTGGAAGACAAATCCTAAAATCCACTGTAATGTCCCAACTACTAGAAACATGAAAAGAGTTAACAAACTGATTAAAATGGTTCGCTTCAAAATCACCTTGCGCTTAACACCTGTTACCTTACATATGTCACGATACATCAAAACATTAGGAATGATGAGTCCGATTGTAGTGGAAATCAAGGGTCCGTAACTGTGGAAGAGAGCGATTGTTGGAAGTTGCAAGACTAGCTTGGCAATGGAACCATAGATAAAATAGAGAACTGCCTTGCGATTGTGGAACATGGCCTGAAGCATTGGAGACAAGACCATGTACAAGCCTAAAATAATAGACTGCAAGACTGCAAAAACAAATAAGCCCATAGCCAAACTATCTGGCTTACCATAGAAGACCGTATAAAGAGGTTCTCCTACCATAACCACTCCAACTGTTGCTGGTAGCAGGAATAAGAAAAGCATGGTGATGCTATCCTGAACCAGACGAGAAGCCGCCTTCAAATCCCCCTTGACATAGTTTTCAGTCAAAAGCGGCAAACCGACACTCCCAATCGAAACCCCAACAGAAATGAGAATCATGGTGATTTTATTAGGATTGGCAGAGAAATAAGAAAACATGACAATTAAGTCTTCATTACTATAGTTGGTAAACCACTTCATGCTATTGATAAAGGTATTTTGGTCCAAGATCTGGAAAAGCTGGATGGCAGACCCTGTCAGGATAAAAGGAATGGCTTCCTTAATGGTATCGACCAAGAGACGCTTACTATTAATCTTATCCCCTGTTTCAAAGACTCTTTTGAGTAAGCCTTCTTGAGCAAGGAAATAAAGCAAAACTGCAAAACTGGCTACCATACCGACAAAAGCCGCAAAGGTGGATTGGGTAACAGCTGCTAGGTAATCTCCTGAACCGAGCTTCATAATGATAAAGGTTGCTAAAAGCATCCAGATAACACGAATGACCTGCTCAGCGATTTGGCTCATGGCGTAAGGTTTGAGATTATTCATCCCTTGAAAAAATCCTCGAATGACACTCATAGATGGGAAAATCAAGACTCCCCAAGCCAAGCTCTGCATGATTGGGATTAAGTCTTTGCCCACGCCAGATAAGTCTGCTAGCCAAGGAGCAAAGACATACAAGATTAGGGCAAAAACGAGGCCTAGTCCTGTCATAAATCCTAAAAAGCTCCGAATCAGGGCAAAGCTATGCTCTTCTTCTCGCATGGTATTGTACTTAGCAACTTGCTTGGCCACCGCAACTGGAATCCCTGCTGTTGAAACCAGCAAAAACCAGGCATAGATATTATAGCCCATGGTAAAAAGACCATTGGCCGTAGCTGCATAAGATCCCATCCAGATGTACCAAGGGATAATATAAATAGCCCCAAGTAGGCGACTGATAAAGTTACTAGCCGTTAACCAAGCAGTCCCCCGTAACATCTGGGCCTGCTGGTGATTGTTTTCGTGCGACATAGATTCCTCATTCAATTTTGATAACTAGGAAAAACTCCTTATCTTCCATTATAAACTTTTCCTTGTTACTTGTAAATTTACGACTTTCGGTTTACAATAGAAAGTATGATTAAGATTGAAACCGTATTAGATATATTAAAGAAAGATGGTCTCTTCCGCGAGATTATCGACCAAGGACACTACCACTACAACTATAGCGATGTCGTGTTTGATACTATCTGCTATGACAGTCGCAAGGCCAAAGAAAAGAGCCTATTTTTCGTCAAGGGTGCTGCCTTTAAGAAGGAATTTCTGATTTCAGCCATCTCTCAAGGACTCGGTTGGTATGTGGCTGAAAAGGACTATGAGGTTGGTATTCCTGCCATTATCGTCAGCGATATCAAGAAAGCCATGAGTTTGATTGCCATGGAATTTTATGACAATCCTCAGAAAAAACTCAAACTCCTGGCCTTTACTGGTACTAAGGGCAAGACAACAGCAGCCTATTTCGCCTATAACATTTTGTCTCAAGGGCACCGACCTGCTATGTTGTCGACCATGAATACAACTCTAGATGGCAAGACTTTCTTTAAGTCTGCATTGACAACTCCTGAGAGTATTGATCTCTTTGACATGATGAATCAAGCTGTGCAAAATGACCGCACCCACCTCATCATGGAGGTATCCAGTCAAGCCTATCTGGTCAAACGTGTCTATGGTCTAACCTTTGATGTGGGAGTTTTCCTCAATATCAGTCCAGACCATATCGGTCCGATTGAACACCCTAGCTTTGAAGACTACTTCTACCACAAGCGTCTCTTGATGGAAAATAGCCGAGCAGTCATCATTAACAGTGACATGGACCACTTCTCAGTCTTAAAAGAACAAGTGGCAGATCAAGAACATGACTTCTATGGTAGTCAATCAAGTAACCAAATCGAGAATTCCAAAGCCTTTAGCTTTTCAGCTAGTGGGAAACTGGCTGGTGATTATGATATTCAACTGATTGGTCACTTCAACCAAGAAAATGCAGTCGCTGCTGGACTTGCTTGCCTCCGTCTGGGAGCTAGTCTTGAAGACATCAAAAAAGGAATCGCTGCAACCCGTGTTCCTGGTCGTATGGAAGTCCTGACTCAGAAAAATGGTGCCAAAGTTTTCATCGACTATGCCCACAATGGTGACAGTCTGAAAAAACTCATCAATGTCGTAGAAACTCATCAAACTGGAAAAATTGCACTGGTTCTGGGATCGACAGGAAACAAGGGAGAAAGCCGTCGTAAGGACTTTGGCCTCCTCCTCAATCAACACCCTGAGATTCAAGTCTTTCTGACCGCTGATGATCCCAACTATGAAGACCCAATGACCATTGCAGATGAAATCAGTAGCTACATCAATCATCCTGTTGAAAAAATTGCGGATCGCCAAGAAGCCATCAAGGCAGCTATGGCTCTCACAAATCACGAATTAGATGCTGTCATTATCGCCGGTAAGGGGGCCGATTGCTACCAAATCGTCCAAGGCAAGAAAGAAGCCTACCCAGGGGATGCAGCCGTCGCAGAAAATTATTTATAAGGTAGTAAAAAATCAAGGGAAATGAAACCCTTGATTTTTTCTATCTTTATTTAAAAGCGTTTTTCAAACCTTCAATGGCACCTTCTACAGCGCCTTTCGCATCTTCAACTACTTCTTTTGCCTTAGCAACTGTCTTTTCTACAGCGCCTTCTGCTTCAGTCTTGCTATCCCCAGTAATTTTACCAAATCCTTCTTTGATAGCGCCTGTTGCTTGTTCCAATTTGTTTTCAAGTGACATATGATTGTCTCCTTTAGGTTTATTACGATAAGTGTTATCGTTATTCCAAGTATATACTCATTATATCGTTACGTCAAACAAACTGCTCAGAGCAGAATTCTATGCTAGGTAAAAACTTAGACTTTCCTTATCAAAATCGACGGCCAACTCATACTTTCCATCTTCATTTTGGACAATATAGCCTAGGACTACCAAACTGTCCACAAAGATATCACGGCGTTTCTGCATGAGCTGATCTTTTTTGAGAAATTTCAACAAAAAAGTTGTCATATATTTGAGAGCATACTCAGGATTAACATCTCCCAAAATAGCATAAAGTTCCTGCTGTTTTTCTGTCAAAGGATACTGATTTTTGACCTTGTAGAAATAATTGGACAAGGTCATTTTTGTTCGCGCAAAGTCCGTCTTTTCAACTAAAATAGCTGCATTAGTCTGATTGCACAATTCCGTCTCAAAACTCTGCTCTGACAAGGCTTGATAGACTGGACTATCTTCTCTGACAAAAATCTCTTGATCCAGTTCGAGACTATCAAGTGATTCCAGCAAAGGAAGATTGAGATAATAACGCTTATTTTCCCGTAGAATCAAGCCAGCCTTTATATATTCTTCCATGAGTTTATCAACTGCTACTTCTGGAAATTGAGCCTTGATTTCCCGTAGAATCACATCATCATTCTGGTCCAGATAGCGGATCAATTCTCCAAAAAATGGCTGTCTCGTCAAACGAGAGGGATTAAAAATCTGAATCATGAAGATTCCTTTCTTTACATTCTAACAGAGGCGATGCTGCCAACTGACTAGGATTGGTACCAGCTTGGTTCAGAGGAACAGGTAGACCTAGTTCTCTATAATACTCTCTCCAAAAACCACTAATCTCCTGCTCACCATCTCCAAATTTCATGGGAATAGTTTCAAAAATCGGTAGGGTTTCTACTATATACTGGGAACATTAAAAACCAGCACCATCTGGATAGAAAGAAGCATTATAGGATGCTCCAAGATGCTTACAAGCTCTCTCCTTGACAGACTGAATATCTAGTTCTGGGTAGACATAGAGGTCGTACAAGTGATTGGACTCAAAGAAGTCTGCTGCTTCCTTACAAATAACACCCGTTTTTCCACTAGCATGGTAAATCATCTCATCCAAATAGATGGCTACATGGCTATAGTTGCCTGTGGAAGTCTGGATGGCCTGTCCCATATCCGACTCATCTCTCACAAAAATCATACTCTTCGAAAATCTCTTCAAACCACGTCAGCGTCGCCTTACCGTAGATATGGTTACTGACTTCGTCAGTCTTATCTACAACCTCAAAACTGTGTTTTGAGCAACCTGCGGCTAGCTTCCTAGTTTGCTCTTTGATTTTCATTGAGTATCAAATCACCATTTGCTAACATGCTTCACTCCTAGAAAAAAAGGAGCCGAAACTCCTTTCGATATAATTCAAACTAGACTTTCCTATTTTGAATTAACACCCAAAATCTTACGCATTAAAGCTTTCAGTCAATTGAGGTACCACTTGTTTCTTACGTGAAACGGCACCAGCAAGGAAGGCATGGTTGTTTTCAAGTTTGAAGTTGAAAGCTACTTCGACCTTGTCCATGTTAGCACCGAGTGCTAGGATTTCTGAGTTTGAGTTGACAATATCTGTAATCATCAAGACAAAGTCAGAGTAGCCGTTTGCTGTGTTGGCAGCTTGCATTGCAGCTTCGATTTCTGCTTGGCGTTCCAAAACTTCAGCGATGTCAACTGTATTGACTTGGGCAACACGGACATTATTTCCGTTCAATTCGAAAGTCTTAGCATCAATGTCAATCAATTCTTCAGCAGATTTGCTAGCCAAGTTTGTACCAGCTTTCAACATAGCCAAACCATATTCTTCCAAGTTGACACCAGCCAATTCAGCCAATTCTGGAGCAATGACTTTATCTGTTGGGTGTGTTGTTGGTGATTTCAAAAGAAGGGTATCTGAAATCAAACCTGAAAGCATCAAACCAGCAATTTCTTTAGGAACAGCTACACCATGTTCTTTGAACATACGGTAAACGATTGAAGAAGCTGATCCAACTGGTTCCAAACGCATGTAAAGTGGGCTTGCAGTTTCAAAGTTAGCTACACGGTGGTGGTCTACAACACCATAAACTTCTACTTCAGCGATATCTGATACAGATTGTTGGAATTCATTGTGGTCAGTCAAGATAACTTGCTCTGCACCTTCTGCTTTGGCAGAAGTGATGACGCGCGGTGCTTCAACACCAAAATAGTTCAAGACAAAGGCTGTTTCTTCATTTGGAGTTCCAAGGGCAACAGCTTCCGTATCCAAACCATAAGCTTCTTTTGCAAGGTAGGCAAAGGCTACAGATGACCCAATGGCATCTGAATCTGGATTTTGGTGACCAAATACTAGAATCTTAGACATGATAATACCTCATTTTGTTTATTCTCTTTATTGTAGCATTTTTTTCGCTTTTTGACAAAAGTAAGAGGAGTCAAAGGGCTCCTCACTACTCTTCAAAATAACTGATACTCTTCGAAAATCAAATTTAAACCACGTCAGCTTCGCCTTGCCGTAGGTATGGGTACTGACTTCGTCAGTTCTATCCACAACCTCAAAACAGTGTTTTGAGCTGACTTCGTCAGTCTTATCTACAACCTCAAAGCAGTGCTTTGAGCAACCTACGGCTAGCTTCCTAGTTTTCTCTTTGATTTTCATTGAGTATGAGTAAATTTCTATCTTGATTTTCAGATAAAAATATTTCCTTTTGCTGTCTCTTCTTACGCTTGAGCATGGCTTCTGCCGACATGGCTTCTTCCTTACTGGCAAAACCTTGAGCATAGATGAGCTTGACTGGCAAGCGAGCTCGCGTATATTTGGCTCCCTTTCCACTATTGTGGACAGCAAGGCGTCTTCTCACATCAGTCGTATACCCTGTATAATAAGAACCATCACGACACTCCAGCACATACATATAAGCCTTATGATCCATAATAAATCTCTTCAAGTTCGGGCGTATAGGAACCATCATCATTGTGGACAATCAAAGGTGGTAAAATCTTAAAACCACTCGTTGAGCCATCCTTGATAGCTTCAATCAAGAGCATGTTGGCTTCCTTTTCCCGCTTTGGATAAACAAACTGCAGGCGCTTAGGAGCTAGATTATGTCGTTGTAACATATCTAAGATATCCAAGAGGCGATCAGGTCTATGAACCATGGCCAAGCGTCCATTGGACTTGAGAATACTTTGGGCACTACGACAGATTTCCTCCAGATTGGTCGTAATTTCATGTCGCGCCAAGAGATAATGTTCACTCTCATTCAGATTGGAATGAGGATCCACCTTGAAATAGGGCGGATTACACAAAATCATATCCACCTTACTCCCCTGAATGTAAGCAGGCATATTTTTCAAATCGTCGCAGATGACCTGCATTTGCTCTTCCAAACCATTCAAACGGACAGAGCGTTCAGCCATATCCGCCAAACGCTCCTGAATCTCAACAGCCAATATCTGTGCCTGAGTACGGGTGCTGGCAAAAAGCCCCACTGCTCCATTCCCAGCGCAGAAATCCACAATCAACCCCTTCTTAGGAAAACGTGGAAAGCGTGACAAGAGAACACTATCCACCGAATAGCTAAAAACCTCTCTATTTTGAATGATTTTAATATCTGTCGAAAAGAGCTGGTTAATGCGCTCTCCTGATTTTAATAATTGTTCTTCTTCCATGGTCCTATTATAGCAAATTTATATTAACATTACAAAGAATATAGATTTCTAACTAATTCTTCTGCTTCTTCAAATGTTGAAGGGCTTCCTTGGTCCAAATTGGCATCATTCTTTTGAGAGGCGCAAATCCGTAGTTAAAGCGGTCGCTTGAAAAGCGTCTCCGTCTAGGAAACTGGTGCTTTTCTTCCTCTAAAGTGCGGATAGAAAGACTAGCCTTCCCTGTAAATTCATCTAAATCAACTACCTGAACTTGAACCTCTTCATCGACTTTCAGGGCTTCATGAATATTCTCAATAAATCCTGTTCGAATTTCTGAAATGTGAATCAGCCCCGTATCACCCGTCTCTAGCTCAACAAAGGCACCGTAGGGCTGAATCCCTGTAATACGGCCCTTTAGCTTATCACCGATTTTCATCTTAGTCCTCGATTTCAATTGTTTCAATCACGACATCTTCAACTGGCTTGTCCATAGCCCCTGTCTCAACAGCAGCAATGGCATCCAAGACAGCGTAAGAAGCTTCATCAGCTAGCTGACCAAAAACAGTATGACGGCGGTCTAGGTGAGGGGTTCCACCTTGGTTGGCATAGATTTCTGCGATCGGTTCTGGCCAACCTCCACGAGCAATTTCTTTCTTAGAATAAGGCAAATGTTGATTTTGCACGATAAAGAACTGGCTGCCGTTGGTATTTGGACCAGCATTGGCCATAGAAAGAGCACCACGGATATTGTAAAGTTCTTCTGAGAATTCATCCTCAAATGATTCGCCGTAGATTGACTCGCCACCCATACCAGTTCCAGTCGGGTCTCCACCTTGAATCATAAAGTCCTTGATAATACGGTGGAAAATGACACCATCATAGTAGCCATCTTTTGAAAGTGCAACAAAGTTAGCCACTGTTTTAGGAGCATGTTCAGGAAAGAGCTTGATACGCAAGTCTCCGTGATTGGTCTTAATAGTCGCGATAGGACCTTCTACTGTTTCAATGTCTACTTGTGGGAAATGCAATTCTTTTTCTACCATACCAAATCCTTCTAAGGCATCAAAAATGCCATCTTCTTCTAATGTTTTTGTTATATAATCTGCTTTTTCTTTGATATTTTCATGAGAAATTCCCATTGCAACACTGATTCCAGCATAATCAAAGAGTTCCAAGTCGTTGAGGCCATCTCCAAAAACCATGACGTTCTCTGGTTTCAAGCCAAGGTGTTCTACAACCTTTTCCACCCCCGTCGCTTTGGAGCCTGAAATCGGCACAATGTCAGACGAATGCTCATGCCAACGAACCATGCGAAGTTTGTCTGAGAGACTGTCAGGTAAATGCAAGTCATCTCCTTTATCTTCAAAAGTCCACATCTGATAGATATTTTCTTTTTCATGGAAATCAGGATCTACATCTAAATCAGGGTAAATTGGATTGATAGCTTCACTAATCATATCTGTACGAGTCGACAACTTGGCATCATGACTCCCAACCAAACCATACTCGATTTCCTCTTGCTTGGCCCAAGAAATATACTCCTCAACATCTGACTTCTCAATCTGATGTTGATAAATAACCTGACCTTTTTTATCTTCGATATAAGCCCCATTCAAGGTCACAAAAAAATCAGGTTTGAGTTCACGAATCTCTGGCACGACACCAAAAATCCCCCGTCCAGAAGCAATACCTGTCAAAATTCCTTTCTCACGTAATTGCTTAAAAACAGTTGGGATTGAAGCTGGAATAAAACCTGTCTTTGAATTCCGCAAGGTATCATCAATATCAAAAAAGACAATCTTGATCTTTTTTGCCTTATATCTTAATTTGGCATCCATCTCACTACCTCTTTCAATCTAACTCTTTCCATTATACCATAAAGTAGAGAAATCCCACATCCCCAATAAAATCCTTATCTCTTATCCGAATTCCTTTACTAGATACAAAACCAAATCATCATTATTTTGGCTAGTTGCATTCATTTCCAAGGGTTGATTTCGATACCAGACACCTGTCCCATCTGGAATGTAGCCCCGTCTGATATACAATCTCTGGGCAGGGCCATAGCCTAAGTGCAAACCTACACCAAGAGTGACCTTACTAGAAACAACCTTGACTCGTTTTTCTGCTTCTTCTAGCAGTGGATTCCCAATCCCTTGATTTCGAAAAGGCTCAAACACATTAAAATCTGATAATTCTGGATAGACTTCTGCAAAAGGACCATGTTTAGCAGAGGGCAAAATGGTAACGTAGCCCGCTACAACACCATCAATCTCTGCAACTAAGACTTCTCTCTCCCCACTTTCCTGTTCCAGAAAATATCTAGCCAAAATTTCCTCTCTACCAGGCCAACCTTGATTCATAAATCCATGAAATAAGGATTCAATATCAGACTTAATCATATTTCTAATCGTACAATTCATCTTTGACTTACCCACCTTTACTCTTTCTATCACCATTATAGCACACCAAGGTCAAAAAACTATCTCATAAAAAAAGACCCGTCGGGGTCTTAATTCGCTTTCTTGTCTCCAAGCTCATGAAAAAGAGGTCCACTGGATCCCAACTCGCTCTCTCATTTCAAGGCTCGTGAAAAAAAGACCCGTCGGGGTCTTTTTTTTAATCTTCGTTTACGAAAGGCATCAAAGCCATTACGCGAGCGCGTTTGATAGCTGTTGTTACTTTACGTTGGTTTTTAGCTGAAGTTCCTGTTACACGACGAGGAAGGATTTTCCCACGTTCTGAAACGAAACGGCTAAGAAGCTCAGTATCTTTGTAATCAACATATTCAATTTTGTTTGCTGCGATGTAATCAACTTTTTTACGGCGTTTGAATCCGCCACGACGTTGTTGAGCCATGTTTTTTCTCCTTTATAATTTTAGTTGTCCATTAGAATGGTAAATCATCATCTGAAATATCCAACGGATTTGTTGCTCCAAATGGATTTTCATCACGTGAAAAGTCTGGTACTGAATTTGTAGGTGCTGAATAGTTTGCAGTTGGTGCAGAGTAAGCTCCACCTGTGTGACCCTCACGCACACTACGGCTTTCCAACATTTGGAAATTCTCAGCCACGACCTCTGTCACGTAGACACGTTGTCCTTGCTGGTTATCGTAACTACGAGTCTGGATACGACCTGTCACCCCGATAAGCGAGCCTTTTTTAGCCCAGTTAGCTAGGTTTTCAGCCTGTTGGCGCCACATAACGACATTGATAAAATCAGCCTCACGTTCGCCATTTTGACTCTTAAATGTACGGTTTACTGCAAGAGTAAAAGTCGCAACTGCTACATTTGATGGGGTATAACGCAACTCAGCGTCACGTGTCATACGCCCTACAAGTACAACATTGTTAATCATAGTTTACCTTCTTACGCGTCAGTTTTGACGATCATGTGACGAAGAATGTCAGCGTTGATTTTTGAAAGACGGTCAAACTCTTTAAGAGCTGCATCGTCGTTTGCTTCAACGTTAACGATGTGGTAAAGTCCTTCACGGAAATCTTTGATTTCGTATGCAAGACGACGTTTTTCCCAAGATTTTGATTCAACAACAGTTGCACCGTTGTCAGTCAAAATAGAGTCAAAACGTGCTACCAAAGCGTTTTTAGCTTCTTCTTCAATGTTTGGACGAATGATATAAAGAATTTCGTATTTAGCCATTGATATGTTCCTCCTTTTGGTCTAATGACCCCTAGACTTTGCAAGGGGTAAGTGAGGTTCGCTCACAATAAACTATTATACTAGAAAACAATTTTTTACGCAAGTAAAAACTCTGGAATTCGAAAAAACGCCACACGGGCGTTTTCCTATTCTTATGGTTTAATACGGTGCAACATACGTGGGAATGGAATAGCTTCACGGATGTGTTTTGTTCCTGCTGCGAAGGTTACCATACGCTCGATACCGATACCAAATCCACCATGTGGAACTGTACCGTATTTACGAAGGTCAAGGTAGAATTCATACTCAGTACGATCCATCCCAAGTTCATCCATCTTAGCTACAAGAGCATCGTAGTCTTCCTCACGCATAGACCCACCGATGATTTCTCCATAGCCTTCTGGAGCAAGCAAATCTGCACAAAGCACGCGCTCTGGATTTCCAGGAACTGGTTTCATGTAGAAGGCCTTGATGGCTGCTGGGTAGTTCATGACAAATGTTGGCACACCAAAGTGGTTTGAAATCCAAGTTTCATGAGGTGAACCAAAGTCATCTCCATGCTCAAGATGCTCATAGTCAGCGTCTTCATCATTTTCATGCTCTTGCAAGAGGTCAATGGCTTGATCGTAAGTGATGCGTTTGAATGGCTCTGCAATGTAGCGTTTCAAGAGCTCTGTATCACGTTCCAATGTTTCCAGGGCTTGAGGAGCACGGTCAAGAACACCTTGAAGAAGAGCTTTTACATAAGCTTCTTGCAAGTCAAGTGACTCATCATGTGTCAAGTATGAGTACTCTGCGTCCATCATCCAGAACTCAGTCAAGTGACGGCGCGTTTTTGATTTTTCAGCACGGAATACTGGACCAAAGTCAAATACACGACCAAGAGCCATAGCCCCTGCTTCTAGGTAAAGCTGACCTGATTGGCTCAAGTATGCTGGAGTTCCGAAGTAGTCCGTTTCAAAGAGTTCTGTTGAATCTTCTGCTGCATTTCCTGACAAAATTGGGCTATCAAATTTCATGAATCCGTTCTTGTCGAAGAACTCATAAGTTGCATAAATGATCGCGTTACGAATTTGCATCACAGCCACTTGCTTACGAGAGCGTAGCCACAAGTGACGGTTATCCATCAAGAAGTCTGTCCCGTGTTCTTTTGGAGTGATTGGGTAGTCTTGAGATTCACCGATCACTTCGATGTCTGTGATATCCAACTCATAACCAAACTTAGAACGCTCATCTTCTTTGACAATTCCTGTCACATAAACAGAAGTTTCTTGGCTCAAGCGTTTGATAACATCAAACTTCTCAAGTCCCACTTCTTCACCAAATTTTTCGACAAAGTTTGGTTTAAAGGCCACACCTTGGAAGAAGGCTGTTCCATCACGCAATTGCAAGAAGGCAATTTTCCCTTTTCCTGATTTGTTGGCAACCCAAGCGCCAATCGTCACTTCCTGACCAACATAGTCTTTTACATCAATAATCGTTACACGTTTTGTCATTGTTTTTCCTTTTCTTTTTTATTTTTCCATAAATGCTTTCAAGCGTTTAACCGCTTCTTGAAGCGTATCTAGATCTGTCGCATAGCTGAGACGCACATTTTCTGGTGCTCCAAATCCTGCTCCTGTTATGAGTGCCAAACCAACCTCTTCAAGAATAGCTGTTGTAAAGTCAGTAACGTCCGTATAACCTTTCATCTCCATAGCTTTTTTGACATTTGGAAAGAGATAGAAAGCTCCTTGTGGTTTGACAACTTCAAAACCAGGGACTTCACACAAGAGTGGATAGATGGTATTGAGACGTTCTTCAAATGCTTGACGCATAACTTCCACAGAATCTTGCGGTCCAGTTAGGGCTTCGATAGTTGCATATTGTGAAACAGCAGTTAGGTTAGAAGTTGTTTGACCTGTCAATTTGCTCATAGCAGCAATAATTTCTGGATCACCCACTGCATAACCTACCCGCCAACCCGTCATGGCATAAGCTTTTGATACACCGTTAATGACAATGGTTTGCTTGCGAATGGCTTCTGATAGACTAGAGATTGGTACGAACTCATTCCCGTTATAGACTAAACGACCATAAATATCATCTGCTAGGATGAGAATGTCATGTTCAACAGCCCAATTTCCGATAGCCAAGAGTTCCTCACGGGTGTAAATCATTCCTGTCGGATTGGATGGCGAATTCAACACCAAAACCTTAGTTTTATCTGTACGAGCTGCTTCTAACTGCTCTACGGTCACCTTAAAGTGATTGTCTTCCTTAGCAGGAACAAAGACTGGCACACCTTCTGCCATCTTGACCTGATCTCCATAGCTGACCCAATATGGGGTTGGGACGATAACTTCATCACCTGGATTGACCACAGCCATAAAGAAAGTATAGAGTGAGAACTTAGCACCAGTAGTAAATGTGACTTCGTTGGCCGCTACGGAATAACCATAATAACGCTCAAAATAGGTATTGACTGCTGCTTTTAACTCAGGCAAACCTGAAGCTACCGTATAGAAAGAAGCACGTCCATCTCGAATGGCTGCAACAGCTGCATCTTGAATATTTTTGGGAGTATGGAAATCGGGCTGACCTAAAGTTAAGAAAAGTACATCTTTTCCTTCAGTCTTTAACTTCTTTGCTCTTGCATCACTAGCCAGAGTCACACTTTCTTCCATTTCTAAAACACGGTTGGATAATTTCATAGGCCCTCCTTATTGACCAATGCTCCTGTTTCAAAATCTACTAGATAAAAATCAGAGCCTGACTTGACTTCCCAGATTAGCTTTTCTTGATAACGGCCAAAGGTAATCTTGTCAATTTCGCCAGCTCCTTTTTCCTTCGAAACAGCTTCCGCTTTTTCTTGTGACACACCCTGATTTAGCTGATAAACGTAAATCGTATGGTCATCTTTTCCAATCAGGACAGCAAGCGCCTCTTGCTGTTTATTACGGCCAAGAACGCTGTAATAAGATTCCAAGCCATTGTATAAGTCAACCTGATCAGCCTGCTCTAATCCTGCATACTGCTGAGCTAATTTTTCTCCTTCACTTTTAGCAGTTTGATAGGGTTTCATACTCAGAAACACTAGATACAGAAAGGAAGCACTGATAACCACAAACAAAATCGTCATCCCTAGACCATACTGCCACAGTAGATTATTTTTTGCTTTGTTTTGTCTTTTTTTCACTCGTCTATTTTACCATCTATTAAGCTTTATTACAAGTGAATGCAAGAACAAACCTATATTATTTCTTCCTTCAAACAAAACAGATTTTTCTTGGTTAAAACCGAGCAAGAAAAGTAAAGACAGCTCGAAAATCAACCTATTAAAAAACCTGAGCTTGACACTCAAGTTTTCATAAGTTCTTTACTTTATAGAATCGCTTTATCATCCATTCTTTTAGCCATTTTTCCTAAAAAGACAGGCAGTAGAAGGCTAATCATGACTAAAAAGAAGCCTAAATAAAGAAATGTTACTACAAATCCTAAATGGTCAATCAACCACCCTGTCAGTGGGAAGAATACAATCATACTTAGGCTAAACATCATAGAGTAGACACTCAGCATGGTTGCCCTTACTTCACTTGGGAGCCGCTCTTGCAAATCATTGTCAAAAATCGGCTGAAAAAGAGCATATAGAGCATTACTAATCAAGTAAATCAAAATATAGATTAGAGGTGTTCCAAAGTAGGACAGCATATAGGTGACTCCAGTCAGCAAGACAAGGACAGGGAAAAGCTTCAAGGCGGCATATTTCTTTCCAATCTTACTCGCTAGATAGACTGCGACGATATTTAAGAGACTACCAAGTAGCATAACTGCTGAAATTTGCCAACCACTCAAATCTGGTAACTGATTTTGATAGTAAAAATAAAACATGCACATGAGTGTTCCGACAATCTGAGACAAAATCATCCAGTTGAACATCATGGGATTTCGCTCCAACTCTTCCTTAACAGTCCAAATAATCTGTTTCATGGTCACACTATCAGCTTTTTCTACCTTGACACTAGGTTCTTTCAACATCCAAATCAGGAAAAGAACTATGATAGAAGTCGCAATCATGATATAGTAGGTCAGGTGCAATTGGCCATGGACAAAAAATCCTGCCAAAACTGTCCCCAAAGACTGAGTTCCTTCTGACACTCCTGATAGGAAACTTGAAATGGATAGGTAACGCTCCTTTAGTCCAGCCTCTACAGCCGAGTCATAGACCATTGCTGCGCTTGTGCCTGAATCAAAATTATAAGACAAGGCACTTACCGCCATAGCTAGTGCATAAATCCAAAAATTTCCCTGCCCAGCCAACATGAGAATGGAAGACACAATCCCTGCTATTCGACTTAAATAAAGGTTAGTCTTATAGGAATAGCGGTCAGCTAACATACCAGATGGAATTTCACAGAGAAGACTGGTCGTATGAAAAATACTTTCCAGAAGTCCAATCTGCCAAATAGACATTCCGTTTTGACTGAGAAAGAGAATCCAAAAACTGGTAATCCCTAAAAATGCAAAAAACTCAACTCCGGCCATCAGGCCAATATTTCTCCGATAATTTCTTATTAACATCTTTTCTCCTTTAACAAGTGTATTATTACTTCTTTTGTCCGTCACTTGTTAATCTGTTCCTTACATGATCTCCACCCCTTTTAGAAGCATTCTTCAATGCCATTATTTTCGTTTAATTGTTTATGAAATGATACCGGAAAATAGCCGTTCTACGGTTTCTATTTCGAGTTTTCTCGTTTATTTTAGCACTTGTGTCATCATATTACAAGAGAATATAGGAATGCTCTGCGAAAACCAAATGCATTCCAGTCACAAGTGGCTTGAGTTTCTGCAGTTTTATAGTTTTCAAATAATCTTTGAGCAAATTTCTTGCAAGTTGTTTTGTTTTGTTTTGTTGTAATATATTTTATAACAACGAGAGAGTTCTCGGAAATTTAAGAAAAAGGAGACACATCATGTCTAAAAAAGTATTATTTATCGTCGGATCCCTACGCCAAGGTTCTTTCAACCACCAAATGGCCCTCGAAGCTGAGAAAGCACTTGCTGGTAAAGCAGAAGTTAGCTACCTCGATTATTCAGCTATTCCTCTCTTCAGCCAAGATTTGGAAGTTCCAACTCACCCAGCTGTAGCTGCTGCTCGTGAAGCGGTTCTTGCTGCTGATGCTATCTGGATTTTCTCTCCAGTCTACAACTTCTCTATCCCTGGTACAGTGAAAAACTTGCTTGACTGGCTATCTCGCGCCCTTGACTTATCTGATACACGTGGCGCTTCTGCCCTTCAAGACAAATTTATCACAGTATCATCTGTAGCCAATGCAGGTCACGATCAACTCTTCGCTATTTACAAAGACCTCTTGCCATTTATCCGTACACAAGTCGTTGGTGATTTCACTGCTGCACGTGTTAATGACTCTGCTTGGGCAGACGGAAAATTGGTTCTTGAAGAAACAGTCCTAAATTCACTTGAAAAACAAGCGGAAGACTTGGTTAATGCTATCAAATAAAGATATTTTATGACTCATTGCCACCCATTTGGGTGGTTTTTTCATACCCAATACTCTTCGAAAATCTCTTCAAACCACGTCAGCATCGCCTTACCGTACTCAAGTAAAGCTTGCGTCTAGCTTCCTAGTTTGCTTTGTGATTTTCATTGAGTATAACTTAACAGTCCTGTCTAAAGCATGGAATTCTGGAAGGTCCTTTATAGGATATTTAATCTAGAATAGTACAATGTTGCCTCTAAAGCATTTTTATAAATTATAATAGATTAAAACTAGAATAGTGCACTATCACTCCTAAAATATTTATAGAAATTAATTTAATCATGTACCTAATATTAGAATTGTTTATCCCAAATTTATTTGAAAGCTTCTCTATGCTATATCCTTGTTTTCTAAGTCCATAGATCTGAACTTTATCATCATAAGTTAATTTCATAATAAAAACACCCCAAAAGTTAGATTTTTTCTGTCTAACTTTTGAGGTGCAGTTCAATCAAAACTCTAATACGATGCGTTTTATCCTGCAAGAATCTACTATATTTCTCCTCAAATTGAGGTTCTATATCATAGTAACTCTACTCATTCATCGATTCAATTTTTAATCCTCGATCAATTTATAAAAATCAGAATGCTTTAGAGATAAAGTCTAATCTTCTTTACGTTTTGTAGCCAATAGTGCTGCTGACAAGGCCAGGCTAACACCTGCTAAGAAGATGGCTGTATCAGATTCTCTCTCACCAGTTTCTGGTAAGCTATTTTGATCTCCTTTGACTGCTGAAGCCTTTCTTTCTGCAGTCTGGTTATTAGCTATGTTCTGTACTGGATGCTCTGTTTTCTCCCGAACTGGTACTTCCTGATTTCCCACTGTTTCTGGAGCAGCGTTATCCTCTGGAAGTTTACTATCTTGAGGCACTCCTGGATTTACCCCGTCTTTAAAGTCAGGCTTCTCATCGACTGGTGCTACCTGATTACCTACAGTTGATTGTTTCCCTTTGTATTCTGAAATGTCGTTAACTGCTCCTTCAACAAAGTTAGCCCCTCCCTTAAATTCAGGGACTTCATTAACCGATGCTTCTACAAAGTTGACCCCTCCTTTGAATTCTGGAACTTCGTTGACTGGTGCAGGCTCCTCGCCCTTGCTATTTGAAATAGATGGTTTTACTCCTACCTCGATAATGCGGTCTTGAGCCTTTCTTTGTTCAGTATGAACAATAGTTCTAGTAGTTCCCACAACTTGAATATAGTCAACTTTTTCTCCATCTTGTCCTTCAGAAACAACACGACGTTGACCTTGAGCAAGTTCAGGATTTTCACGAATAACTTCTTTAAATGGAAGCGGAGTCTTTTCAATTTCCAAGCTTGGAGTTTCTGCTACTAAGTTTTTAACTCCTTCTGTCGGAGTTGTTTGGAAGGCTGTATTAAAGTGTAAACGATACTCTTTCACAAGATTTCCATCTTTGGAAACAAGACGCACGAGTGTTGGAAGATTGATATTTCCAGGATTCACAACTGTGACTACTCCATGTCCACTAGTTGTCGCAGTAACTTTTGGTTGGGAACTCATTGCTGTTAGTGTATAATCTGTCACATTTGGATCAAAGTTTTCCAATGCTTTTCCATCAACCGAAATAGTGGCTGATGGTGTTTCCACTTCTGATCCTTTGCCTGTAGAGTAGGCTGTAAATTCTACAACTGCCAAACCATTAGTAGTAGACTTACGAGTCATACGTGCTCGAATGGCTGTCGTTTGAATCGGATCAAAGTTAAATTCTATTGGTTTACCAGCTACGATTTCTCCAGAAGCTTTGTAAGGGATTGATACCCAATTTTCTGCCTTGTTGAATGGATGGTCAGCATTTTCTTCGTAACGAGAAATCGTACTTGGTTCTGTAAAGGTAGGACCAATATATCTTTCTAGAACCATTTTCTCTGGAGCATCTGTTCCACTATCTTTAAAGAACTGAATAGCTACTTTTCCAATGGATTGAGAGGTAATTTTTCCATCCTTCTTAAAGAGTAGGCCGACAGAAGTTTCTTGATTTTTCGGAGTACGAGACCAGTTTGTCCAACGTCCATCTTCATTATATTTTCCATCATTGATATAGAAAATTCTATCATGTGAAGCTGCTTGTGTATCGTTCGTTGTCGAAGCAAAGGCTTTAGAATCCGTTTCATTGTTGCTTGGATTTTCTGACAGAACTTGGTTACCTTTAGCTACAACTGTCACCTGTATTTTAGTTGTTAGATTTGTACCAATGACATGACCAGTTACTTCAAAACTTCCCTCCTGTTCTGTCGCATGTTCAGGAATGACATCCCATTGAACTGCAAGGTTAGCCTTAACCCAGCCAGCTTGTGAAGGATAATAGACTGTCACTTCAGCAGGCAATTGAAGTTGATCACCAACATTCAGGGTCTTGGCACTATTTTCTGCAGCTGCTGGTTGTGTTGACTCTTTTTCGTCATCACGGAAGATACGATATTCTTTAAGAACAGTTCCATCCTCAGCTTTCAAGATAAGACGTGTCGCACCTTTTTCACTTGTTGCAGGAACAACTGTCACCAAGCCATTGTTGCTTGCTGTTGCAGTGATTTCTTTGCTAGATTGAGGAATATAGTAATCAGTCTTAGATGGATTAAAGTGTTCAAGATCCTTTCCATCTACTTGGATAGAAATCTCTGAACTTGTAGAGCTCACTACCTTATTTCCAAGGACAGTTAGCTCTGTCAAACCAATACCAGCAGTTCCATCTGCTTTCTTCATGCGCATACGAACAGCATAGGTTTCTACCTTATCAAATGTAAAGTGGTTGGTTTTACCTGCAGATAATTGTCCAGGAGCTTTGAGGTGTTCCACCTCTTTCCAGTTAGCTGCATTATTAAATGGATGGTTGCTATCACGTTGAGCATTATTGACATCATTCGGAAGATCTGGAACTTCTTGACCGACATAGTATTCAATAACATATTCTTTTGGAAGACCAATCGCTCCATCAGTATAGAAATCAACTGAAAGATTATCAACAAAGCGCTTGGTCAAATCACCAGAGTTTCCAAACAAGATTGATGCCCAGTCATTATCAGTATTTGTTCTCCAAGTAGTCCATCTATTTTTAGCATCTGTAGGCGTTCTTGACACAGTCAGGTCGTTCAAAGCATTAGCTGAATCATCCCCTCCTGTATTAGATACAATAGCTGCTGGCAATTGTGAACCTGTCCATTGTTTAGAGATATTATTTCCAGCAACCACTTGACTAGAAACACGGACATGAGCCTTGGTGGTCAGATTGCTACCAACTAAATGACCATTGATTTCATACACCCCTTCAGTTTGACTAAAGTTAGCTGGTACCTGATCCCAAACCACATCTTTGTAGATAGTGGTTCCATTAGAATGGTAAGCACGTACACTAGCTGGCAATTGAACTGTCTCACCCTTAGGAAGAGTAAGGCTTATTTCCTCTGCAACTTGCAAGCCTTCAACCGTCACCGTTGCTTGAGCCTCAATATCTGTACCTTCTACATGTCCTTTAAGGGTAAAGCTATGATAGTGCCCCAATTCTTTTTCAGCTACTTTGTCCCAAGTTACAGCTACCTTACGAGGCAAGCCTTTATCAAATTCTGCTCCAACTTGACTAGGTAAATTAGGTTGCTGATTGATATCGGTAGAGATAGAAACTGGATGAAGTTTGACAATTTTCTTCTCTACTTTATTTTCTTTAATCACCAATTCAGTTGCGACAGATTGCGTTTTTTCTGTTTGATTGTCAATACGAGGAGTTAGAGCAACACGACCCTTAGTATAGAGCAACAAGTTCTGTCCATTCACTTCAAGATGACCACCATCAGCTGACTTGGCTTCCAAGTGGACATCTGACGCTGCAAATTCCGTCTGTGAACCATCCTCATAATGCCCAATCACATGATAAGGGAGAACTTGATCTTCTGTTGCTTTCTCTTTTCCTTCAACGCTTACTTCCAAACGAGTCAAAGCAGGTGCTTCCTTCACGAATTGAATCAAGTAAGTTTGAACCAAGTCACCCTTCTGGTCACTCAAAAAGACAGAAGCCTGATAACCATTATCAGCAGAAGCTTGCTGAACTGTTACCTGATAGCCTGTAGTCTGTGCTCCAACACTTGGGATTTTAGCACTGTAAGGAAGGGATACTCGGTAATAAGTCTTTCCAGGCTCAAAGTTTTCAAGAGTCTTATCTCCAACCGTGAGACCTGTAACAGTACTTTCTGTTTCCTTGTTGCTTGCGATAAAGGTTGCAGTTACTTCACGATCGTCATCTGTCAATTTACCAGTTGCTTCAGTTCGTCCACCTTCTTTAGTCAAGGCGGCAGGATCTTTCAAGGTCCAAGACACAACATCTGTATCAATCAAGCTGCCATCTGACAAAACAGCAGTAACCGTTTTATCCAAATCAGCTGCCGTTGTACCAACTGGAACTGTCGCTACCTTAGGCAACCACTTATCAAGTGCAACTACCTTGACAAGGGCTTCAGCCTTAGCTTCGAGACCTTCTACATTACCAAATACTTTTTTCTCACCTGCACTTGTAAGCAAGTCAGATGGCACTTTCCAAGTCACATCTTTTTCTTCAACACTACCATCACTATAAATAGCTGTTACTGTTCGTGGTAATTCAGGAGTGGTACTCACATCAGTTGTGGCCTTCACAGGAGCATAGGCTATAAAGTGACGGTTTTCTTTCTTACCAGACACGGTTGCAACTGTTGCACTATCAGATGTTAAACCAGCAGAATCTGCATAAAGAGTAAATTTACCTTCTTTTTCTGTTGATTTTACAATGACAACCCCTTTACCATTGA
The DNA here is from genome assembly GCF_013277075.1 of Streptococcus sp. 959. Taxonomy (GTDB): domain Bacteria; phylum Bacillota; class Bacilli; order Lactobacillales; family Streptococcaceae; genus Streptococcus; species Streptococcus pseudopneumoniae_C. Next base: position 147,212 of record NZ_VMMF01000017.1, on the reverse strand, counting down.
AGGCACGTCTCTGCCATGTTCCATCTGCTTGAGCTTTGTAGCGTTCACGACTAGCTTGTTCTCCATTATCCACACCAACGATTTGTCCCTGACCATGAAGATTGAAATGAACAAGATTGTTAGCTGTAGGAACCACATTACCATCGCCATCAACAATTTCGTAATGGATGTAAGATAAATCTTTACCATCTGCTGTGATAACATGCTCTTCTTTAGTCAGACGAACTCTTGCTGGCTCCCCAGCAGTTGTCACACTATCACGCGCAATTTCGTTGCCATTTTCATCTCGAGCAATCGCAGTCAGTGTGCCTGGTTGGTATTTCACAAGCCACTCAAGATACAATTCACTTGGTTTAGCCCCCTCATGATATGGACGTCCATCTTCTGTCGTTTTCTTAGTAAATTCCTTTTTACCAAGTGACTCTCCATTTAAGAACAATTCGACACTTGCTGCATTTGAGAAGGTACGAACCGGAACCTTTCCATCGACCAGCATCTTACGATCCCTAAGTGTCTCATCAGTCCAGTTCCAATGTGGTAAAATTCGGACAGTTGGTTTTTCTTTAGCACTATACCATTCACTACGGTAAAGGTAAAAATCATTCTTGGGTAAACCAGCCGTATCGATGATACCAAAGTAAGAACTTTTTACGGGTGTATTATCTTGGTTGTGCCATGGAGTTGGCTCACCGATATAGTCAATTCCTGTCCAGATAAATTGTCCAGCATAGCCAGCATGATCACGGTCAAAAGTCCATGACTCAGTAGCTGTTCTTCCCCATCCAACACGATCATTACCATAGTCAGATTGTTCATAGTGACGATTTGGACGGTTATCATGTCCAAGGATTTGAGCAGGATTGTAATAAGAATCACGCGTTCTAGTAGCTGAAGAAGTTTCAGAACCATAGATGAGCCAGTCTGGATGAGCTCTACGAACAGCTTCATAATTACGCTCTCCATAGTTCATACCCACAGCATCCATGATTTCTGCAACTTTCAAGAAATCACCTGTAGACGCACGACTAAATTTATTTTCACCCATGGTTACGTAACGCTCGGTATCAATCGCTTTGATAACAGCCTTCAAACGTTTAGCAGTTTCAATAGAACGAGGACTACCATTCGCTTCATCTACCTCATTTCCAAGAGACCACATCACAATAGACGGATTGTTCTTATCACGTTCTACCATTGTCCTAAGATCAAAATCAGACCACTTCTCTCCCTTCTTAGCCTCGGGATGAGTTGCATCTTGATCAAAGAAGCGTCCATAGTCGTAAGTCTTCTTGCCACCATACCAGGTATCAAAAGCCTCCTCTTGAACCAAAAGTCCTAGACTCGCCGCAGCATCTAGCAACTGAGGGCTCGCCGGGTTGTGAGTGGTACGAATGGAGTTCACTCCCATATCTTTCAGAAGTTTTAATTTACGATAAGTAGCCTTATAGTTCTCTTCTGCACCCAAGGCTCCATTGTCATGGTGAATACTTACCCCATGGAATTTCATTCTCTCACCATTGAGAGAAAATCCTTCCTTAGCTGTCCAGTTAAAATAACGGTAACCAAATGTATCTTCTGTTACATCAACTAACTGGCCTTCTTTATAGACTTTTGTTTTTAGAACATAAAGTTGAGGATGGTAACTTTTCGTTGTCCAAAGAGTTGGCTGATTAACCAGGATATTCTGATTAAATTGTGCTGTTTCATTTTCTGCCAAACTCTTAGTTTCAGAACGAACTAGTTCTGAAACAGCTTTACCCTCCTTAGTGAAAATCTGTTGCTCCACAAAGACATTAGCAGCTTTTTTATCTGTATTTTTAATCTTACTTTGAACTTGTGTTTCAACATTGCTATTTTTTTGTTCAGCTAATTTTGGTGTTGTAATGTGGTTCCCATTTTCCGCAACATGGACTTTATCACGATAACTAAGGGTTACATCACGATAAATCCCACTACCAGAATACCAACGACTACTTGGTTGCTTATTGGTCACTTGAACGGTAATGGAATTTTCACTGCCATCCTTGTTCAAAAATTCTGTAATATCATAAGAAAAATGATTGTAACCACTTGGATAATGGCCTACAAATTTACCATTTACATAAACCTTAGAATCCATGTAAACACCATCAAAATTGATACGAACATCCTTGTTCTTGTCTGCTTCATTCAATGTAAAAGTCTTACGATACCAAGCTGTTCCACCATTTAACTGACCACCTTCGTTGCGAGCAGGAGACTTGTGATCGAAGTCAAAATAAATACTCCAATCGTGTGGAAGATTCAATTTAGACCAATCATGAACATCCACATCTTTTTTTGAAAAATCTCCTTGGGCGTTTAGTTTAAAGTACCAATCTTTATTGAAGTCTTGTTTTCGATCTGATAATAGCTGCTTCTCTTTTTCAACATCCGCTTTACTTGACTCTTTAGAAAGCGCTTGCGTTTTTTCAGAAGAAGATTTGAGATCTGCAGTCGGTTTTACCTGATCCTTTTCTGAAGTTTTCTTAGCATCCTCTTTTACATCTGTTTCAACTGCTGCTGTAGATTTCGGACCATCTTCCACAGTCTTTGGTTTTGTCTCTTCAGATTTTTGCTTCTCCTCAGCTTCGTTTCCTTCTCCTACTTTATTCGGAGTTTCAACTTTAGGACCAGCTAATTCATGACTGCCCTCGTTAACAGGTGTAGTAGTTTCAGTATCCTTAATCTCATTTTCTTCTGCTACTTCAGATTTTGGCTTTACAAACTCATGTCCACCATTCTCATCAGCCTTTGCGATAGCAGCTGCCACATCATCAGGAAGCTTATCTAAAGGTTGGGCTTGATGAACCGTTGTTTCTTCTGTTTGAGTATTGGATGAAGCCACCTCCTCAGCTTGTACAGCTGAAATACCAAATATACTAGCCCCAATCATCACAGATGCCACACCTATAGCAAATTTACGAATGCTATAATGACAACGTTTGTCGAAAAGTCTTTTGTTCATTAAAATCCTCATTTCTTTTTCTTGATACTAAGTAAGCGTTTACTTTTTAGAAAAAATAACCTCCTTCAGAATACACAACTAAGCATCAAGTTTGTTTTTTATATATATTGAATATATCAAAATGAACAAAAAATTGCAATCTTTTTTATGATTTTAATATAACAAAAAATATTGAGGCCGCATCCTATAACGAGAAGCTTAACAATGGATAAAGAATCTGGTCCAAAACTATCAACTATTCAAAAACCACACAGTGTTGCTTTCAGCTTGATGATGCTCAATACTGAAATCACTGTGTGGTTTTATTGTGACATTAATGTTTATCCAGGATTATTGAATAACTCTTTTTCGAATTCTTAATCCTTTTTCCCTCTTTTGACAAAAGCGGCAGAGAGAACTAGTCCAAGACCACCTAACAAGGCTAAAGTAGCTGATTCTTCTCCACCTGTTGCTGGAAGTTGATCTTTAACTTTAGCAACCGATGTTTGTGGTTGTTCTTGTTTTTGTGCTTGATCTGTTTTCACTGATGCACTTGCAAATTCATCGGACTTTTCAACAGTAGTTTCAACATCACTATTGCCACTGCTCATCTTATCTCCATCGACTTTATCAACCGAATCTTTCAAGTTTTCCTCTGTTGGAGTGGCTTGAGAGCTTGCTGTTTCTTTATATTCTGGGACTTCATGGACAGCTGCTTCAGTGCCATTTACGCCACCCTTGAAGTCTGGGACTTCTACTACTGGTGATGGTAGCTTGCTTGAGTCTCCCATAGATTCAGTATACTCTGGAACTTCATGGGTAGCTGCCTCAACTGCGTTTACTCCGCCTTTGAATTCTAGCCCTTCTACTACTGGAACCACATCATCACCTGCTGTTCCAATGGCTTGAGTATATTCTGGAACTTCATGAACAGCTGCTTCGACACCATTTACGCCACCAGTAAATTCTGGGACTTCTACTACTGGTGATGGTTCGTCACCCTTACTTGTAGTTGGAGCCGGTTTGGCTGGTTCCTCTGGAAGTTCTTGGTGGAATGTCGTCATTTCGTAGAACTCTGGTTTACCTCCTTCCCAAACAAGTTTCACATCCAATAATGGAGATTTATCTCGGACAGCAAATGTTTGGAAGCTTGAGGTAATCTCACCTATTTCTGACCAAGAATCTCTTTTATCTGATTTAAGAGTTCGAGCCAATACTCGAGCCTTCACTCCTTGCGGAAGACTTGAAACAAGTCGGATATGGTTCACATCTGTCGGTTCTGACAAGTGGTAAACAAGCTCACCTTGGTCTTTCTCAGCCTTGTAGCTGGTCAAGACTTTACCATCTACGAGGTTGGTGTAGAGGTTACCTTGGCTTTCACCACTGTTTCCTTGAACAGTTGGATCATTAATCGGTTTCACGAATTCGCCATCATTGATAACCAACTCAGTGAAGCCTACAAAACGAGCATCATAGTTAGCTGTAAATAGAACACGGAGATAATTGGCTTTAACTGGACTTGCAAGTTCACCCTCGATGTAGCGGTTTCCTGGCATCTTAGAATCATGTGTCCAACCATCTGTCAAGGAATCATCACGTGTCTCATTGGCAACACCATCACCAACTGTCACAAGATCTGTCCAAGTCTTGCCATCTTGACTGACTTGAATCTTACCATCACGGAGATAGTTTTGAGTGCCGTCTTGAATGTAAGCTCTAATTTTCTTGATTGCACGTTCGCTACCAAGCTTCAAGGTGATATGACCATCTTTACGCGCATAGTCTGAAAACTCTACAAAGTTATTGTAAACTCCGTCGAACAATTGATCCAAGTTCTTAATCTTACGGACATCATTTCTACCGTATGTTGGATGGATGCCCATTGATGTCGAATCAAGTGTGGTTGGTTGAACTTCTTTTGTCTGAACAAGTAAAGACGTTGCTGTTACTGCTTGTTCTTGATCAGTCTTGTTGACCAAACGAACATAACGTACTAAGGACTTATCTGTCACTTGATCAGCTGGATACCATTCTTGAGCATTTGGAGAGTATTCCAAATTGAGGGATGGATTTTCTGTACCAACCGCTTGAATGAGTTCAGCTTGGTGAAGACGATCAAGTTTCATACCCAAATAACTCTTAGCTGGAAGTTTTGTTCCGCTCGGAATTTGCATATTATAACGGCCTAGGCTATCATCAACTGGAGTTGACTTCAAGTTTTCAACGTTTGTATCAGTCAATTTGCTATTGCCTGTACGTGTTTCAACTGAGAAGTCAGCGATACGCCACCATAGGTTGATGTTCTTAGTATTGCGAATACGGACATAGCGAGCTGAAATTGGAGTTTCGATTTCTTTGGTTTGTTCACCAGTCAAGCGATCCAATTCTTGCCATGAGTTACCATCTGCAGAATATTCAAGAACACCTTCTGCTAATTTATCTCCTGAACCTTGGTGGAGACGAACCTTAGTCACAGGTTTGACTTCGCCTAAGTCTAGTTGTACCCAACTATTTACTGGAGTTGTATCAGTTCGATCAGCATTCGCAAGCATGGCTTCAGTATTGTCACGACCGTCTGTAATCTGACCAACTGTCGTATTGTACTTGTACATAAGATTTGGACTAATCGTCACAGTAGCTGGCTGTTTAGCACGAGTAACTTCCACAGGGCGGTTAACAGCAATCTCTCTTACAGCAAACCAAGTATTATCACGATCTGAAGTCGCAATCATTCGAACAGCCTTGGCACGAATATTGAGTTTTTCATATTTAATAAGAGATTCATTTCCAGTGTAGCTTGGTTCTGAAAGTGTTACCCACTCATCATTTTCATTAAGATACTCAACCTTAGCATTGTTAAAGGTATCACGAGGATTTGCTTGAGTTCCCATTGCAAAGGTCAAGTTTTGGAGTGGAACAGCTTTGTTAAATTTCAAACCAATGTAATCACCAGTCTTGATACTGTTTGGCGATTTGATTAATGCATGAGTTCCCAAATCTCCATCAGTTACCTCAGCAAGTCCGCCTTCTACACCTGTACGGTTTGTGATAAATGTACTGATAACTTGGTCTGGATGCAAGGCTTTTTGAACTTCTGTTGCCAAGATTTCACGCAGTCCAAGCAAGAATGGACGGATGTGTTGAACACCTAACTCAGCTTTTTCATCATGATCTACATAATGGAAAGTATAAGTTTGTGATTGTTCGTAGAGTTTCAAGCCCTTGTAGTAACTATCCCAAAGTTTTGCAGAATCGTTCTTTTCGATAGCTTCTGTACCATCAAGGAGAGCACTCAAGGCATCCATTTGGTCAATAGTATTGTCCAACCAATAATGGATTTGAGCACGCATCTTTTCATCACCAGATGCTTTATAAAGTTGAGCTGCAGCTTTTAGTTTCGCAAATTCTGCACGCAAGCCTTCACGCTCTGCACCAACATCTTGACCAGCTTTCAACTTAGACATGAAGGCCGCCAATTTCGGTGCAAGTTCAACAGACTCTTCCAACTTCACAACACGACCATCCATGTTTTGGTTGATCATATGTTTACCAAGCTCACGGAAGGCAAGAGATGCTTCGCTATCTGTAAACTTACCATTTTCAACAAAGTTGAAGGCAATATCGTTTACTTTCTTAGCTTCTTCTTCTGATTTCCATTGTTTCCATGCATATTGAGCTGCAGAGAAGAGGGCAATCTTAGAAGGCTCAGATTGTTGCATTGGATTCAACATGATACCTGAAAGAAGACTAGGATCAACATTTGGATGAAGGAATTTCTCACCACCACCTAAGATTAAGTGTTGTTTAGAATTATCTGTAACAGGCCAATTGACCCATAGAGAAACTGGACGATAGGTCTTACCACCTGCAGTCAGATTGTTCTTAAGGTTAGAGAGGAAGCTTTCGGATACTTCACCCCAGATCTTACCACCAGTAAGGGTCATAGAGGTTGAAGTTGGAAGATTTTCATTGAGTGCTTTCAACTCATCTTCACGGCCATTACCCCAATATTGACCTGGGACAAAGATCATTTCCTTACGAAGGCCACCATAAGTTGCTTGTTTTTCAGTCAACCAGTCTGTCATGTCCTTCATCAAGCGGTTGTAGCTATTGTAGCCACCAACTGGACTTGGGGCATCATCGGCCAAAATACCGAACTCACGAACACCGACATCCATCAATTGAGTGAATTTAGCTTTAATAGTTTCAAGGTCTTTTTGGTAGTCAGCATCGTTGCCAAAACGGATACGGTTATTCATGAATGGGTGGATGGTCCACACATAACGAGTCTTGTTTTGGTTTCCGACACGTGCCAATTCACGAATTTCAGCTAGTTTTTCTTCTGGATAAAGTTCACGCCATTTCTTATTGTGATATGGATCATCTTTTGGTGCAAAGAAGTATTGGGTCAACTTCAAGTCACCACCATAACGCATCAACTCAGCACGATCAGCATTGCTCCAAGGGTTACCATAGTATCCTTCGATAAAGCCACGGTTCTTAATTTCAGCATAGTCTTCAACTGTTACGTTACGCAAGACTGGAGCTTCACTTTCATTAAGCATGTGTTTGAGAGTTGTCAAACCGTAGAAGACAGCATCTGTATCTTTACCGACGATAGAGATTGTATTGTTCTTGATTGACAAGGCATAGGCATCAATCTTATCAAAGAGTCCTTGAGAAATTCCAGACACTTCTTTTTCAGCTTGGGAATTTTGACCATGAACACCAAGGTAGATGTTGGTAGCACCTGCCACTGCTGATTGACTGCTTGTGTATGAGATTTGATGATCTTGTAAAACACTCTTCAAGCGGTTACGAGTATAGATATCCAAATTATCCCCCATAACAAGATTGACTTGTTTATGGAGTTTTGTAACACCTTCATCGTAAGTTACTTTTTGTGGCGTTGGGAAGACCTTGTACTCTTTCTTAAGGTAATCTTGACTTTTCGATGCTGCAGCAACTGCCTCATCACTTGTTGGCTTGCTAGCTACAAATTTATCAGCAAGTTCAGTTGTCCCGTCGCTTACTTCTTCAACTTTAGGTTTTTCTGGAGTCACAGGTTTCTCTGGACTAACTGGCTCTTCTGCATTGGTAGTAGAAACTGGTTTCAGAAGTTGAATTTCTGCAGCACTACCAAATCCTGCAACACCTGCTAGAACTTTTAACTCTACCTTATCCGTTTCAACTGCATCAAAGTTAACTGTTTTCTCTTTGGCATTGTTTTCCCAAGTTCCTGAAGCAACTTTAACCATCTGACCATCTTTTTGAGCATAGATTTCGTAAGATGTCACGACACCATTACCACCACCTGGACGTGGAAGATAAGTCAAACCATTGACTTTTTCACTTGCTTTCAAGTTCATAGCAACTGTGAATGGTGCTTGATGTCCAGACCATTTTGAATGCCAGAAGGTGTTTGGATCATTGTCGAAGGCTTTTTCTACTGGACCTTCTGCATTGGTACCTGGTAATTCTTGACTAGTTGCAGAAACTGTAAAATGATTATTTGGAATCAAACGTGGATTTACAAATGGTTCATTTGACAACTCAGCACTATGCAAGATTCCTTTGAAACCACCGATCGTTTCAAGTGGTAGAACCAAGCTATTATGAGCAAAACGAGGATTAGCTGGATTTGCAATACGTTCAACCTTTTCACCATCTACATAAACTTCTGTAGATTGTGGTTTCGTTACAACAGAGATTTGATAACGTTTGTTCTTTTCAAGTTTCTTGTTGAATTGAATATGGAATTGCTCAAAAGTATAGGCAAGGTAGCCATCCTTATCTGCAAGATAAAGTTGATTATTGCCACTTGTTGAGAAGGTCTGTTCACCGTCACCAGTTACAGTAACATCCATTTTCAGGACATGACTTGGTCCTGCGTCACCAACTAGACCTTCGATTGTACTGTCTTTATCGAAATTCAATCCTTTTTCACTTGTCTTCACTTTCTTAGCAAGGTAATCTTTAACAGTATCAGGATTGATCTTAAACAAATCTTCTTCAGCTACGGTCTTATCTGGATTAGATTGTGGTGCATAGACACTTGCTGGTTGAATACGGTCTGCATAGGTCTTAGCTGCACGGTCTGAACCCCAAGTGCGTTCTGCAGTAGACTGCATACTCTTGAAGAAACGTTTAAAGATATCATAAGAAGTAAGTCCAGTTTCATGGAGGTCAATATTATCATTCCAAACCGCATGACCACCACCAATGATATTAGGATTAGAAGCTTCTAGACGTGGGCCACCACCTGTTGAGAAGTCATTTGGTGCCCAACGGTTGTACTGAGTTTCATAGTTAGCATAATCTCCATAAGCAGCTTGACTATTGCTACCACTTGGGACACTATAGGTTGGAACATCTGTGATATTGATAATCTTGGCACCTTGAGCAATTGCAGCTGCTGGACGTTGCCATCCAAGGCTCCAGATATCCACTTCTACATCTTTCCAATCAACTGGCGTTTTTCCTTGTTTGGCGCTGAGTGATCCCCAAATACGTGGTGTATAACCTTTTCCTTTGATATACTTGATGAGGTCATTGACATAGCGACGATAGCTTTCTGGACTTCCATAATACTCATCTGTACCGATATGAACGGTAGAAACGCCATGAAGGGGTGCATCTGGACCATCAAGAAGTTTATCATAGACTGATTTAACAAAAGCAAGTGTTTCTTCGTACTTGTTATCCAAGTCCAACATAGCTACACGTTCTACATTGTGTTTTCTCGCACTAAGTTGACCCTTGTACATCAAGTCTGGACGAACTTTAACGAATGAAAGGGCGTGACCTGGTGTGTCAATTTCAGGAACAAGGTTGATATGCAAAGCTTTTGCTAACTTGATGATTTCTTGCATTTCTTCCTTGGTATAGTGCTCATCTGATGTTAATTTTTGGCCATCCTTACCAACAATATCTGTCTCCACACGGAAGCCTGTCTTGGCATGCTCTAGAACATACTTCAGTTCTTCTTCTGGACTTAAGTTCTTACCTGCCAAGTGCTCTTTTAGGAAGATATAGTTATCATTCAAGTGCAACTGCAAGTCATTCATCTTGTAGTAGGCCATGTTTAGCATGATGTCTACAAGCGTATCATAAGGGATAAACTTACGACCTGTGTCTAGCATAAAGCCACGGTGGCTGAAGCTTGGGAAGTCACGGATCTCACCGTTCTGTAGATCTTTTTCTCCCATTTGAAGAAGTGTACGTGTAGCATAAAAGGCACCTGCATTTGTTGCAGCTTCTACAGTGATAACACCATCTTTTACAGTGATACCATAGCCTTCCTTGCCATATCCCTTGTCTTCAACCTTCTTAAATTCAATTCGTTTTTGAGCTGTCTGATTGCCTGTTGCAATTTCTAAGCCACGACTTTCAAGGTCAGTCTGATAGAATTTGGCTTCTTGACCAAATCCAGAATCTCCGACTGAAATAACAGTAGATGATGTAATAGAAGTTTTTCCTTCAGTTCCATACCATTGTTGAACTGCTGGAGCAACTGCTGGTTTAGTTCCAACGCCTTCGTCTGCATGCAAGCCTTTAATAAGAACTTCAAATTCTTTTGTGAAGGTATGAGTATCTTTGACTTGTTGGACCATGACCTTAACAGTTTGATCTGTTAAAGGTTTGTAGATTTTGTTATTGAGATCAACAACACCCTGTTTGTTGCTACCAATTAAGCTTACTTGACCTGGTAATTTAGGTAAAACAAGTGATTTTCCATCTTTAGCAACTTCTAGTTCTGTCACCTGACGAATATCTGTTGGTTTGCTTGCATCCGGAATGTTTGAATAGGCACGAATTTCTTGAATACCAACATTTTTCCAGTTCATAGTACCAGCTTGGTAATCTGTGATTTCAAGTTTAAGGTACTTGGCTTGAATAGCCTCTTTCAAATCAACTTTTTCATCAAGAAGTGGAGTGCCTGTTCTTTGATAAGCTAACTTCCATTCTTTAACTCCTGATCCATTCACATCATCCTGGCCAGCGTAATAAAGATTCCATGACTTGATATTTGGATCATTTTTTTCACCACGAACACGGCGATCCCAATCAATCTCCACATGCTTAATCACTGTTGTCTTTTCAAGTGTAAATTCGATGGTTGGTTTTTCAACATTTTGATCAGTAGCCCAGCGAGTATCAGGTTTTCCGTCAATTGCCTTTTCTGCTGTGTACTGTGTATTTGCTTCATGGTTTGATGCTGTAGCAGAAGCTTTTTCTAAATGATTGACATCTGGAGTTTCGACCAAATCTTTGGCCACTGGCTTTTCAGCAGGTTTAGCTGCTGGAGCTACTTCTTCTTTGGGAGTTTCTGCTGGTTTTGGAGTTGTTTCTTCCTTAGGAGCAGGAGTTTCAGTTGGTTTTGTAACTGTTTCTCCAGTATTTTCAGGCTGACTTTCTGTCTCACTTGGTTGAATTTCAGTATCCTCCGTCGTAGTAGCAGTTTCTGCTTTTTCAATTGCTGCTGCTATATCTGCTGGCAGTTTATCCAGAGGATGAGCCTGTGTTATTGTTCCTTCTGTCTCAGCAGGTCCTTCTGTTTCAGCTGCTTGAACCATGCCAGCACCAAAGATACTGGCACCAATCATAACAGAAGCTGCACCAATCGTAAATTTACGAATACTATAATGACACCGTTTCTCAAAAAAATGTTTTCCCATTTTTTCCTATTTCCTTTCATACGCTCACAATCGTAAACGTTCTCATTTCCTTTAGAAAAAGAGAGGACCTAGAGGTCCTCTCTGGGTATTCTTTTTTCTCCACTAGAACAAGCAGAGAGTTTGAGCTCCCTTTTAATGAAAACTCTTGTATATTCTAATCTTCTTTTCTCTTTGCAAGAAATAGAGCAGACATTGCTAGACTGAGGCTGGCAAGGAAGAAGAGCTTATCTGACTGGCTAGTACCAGTTTCTGGAAGTTTATCCTTCATTTCTTCTTTTGCTTCTTCTATCTTCATTCCTGGTTTAGAGCCATCAACCGATTGATATTCAAATGCCTGTACTGCTGGATCCTGCTGCTTCCGATTGAATTGATCTGTCGATGGAGTTTGTGCCTTACCTCCAACTTCTTCAGTTGATGGAGTCTGTGGATTTCCTCCAGGTTCTTCAGTTGATGGAGTCTGCTCCTTAGTTCCAGGTTCTTCAGTTAATGGTGACTCTTGTTTAGAAACTTGTTTATAAACAACAGCATAATGTCCTAGTTGACTAGTTGTGAATTCAATTGTTCCCTGACCATTTGTAAAGTTTACTGCCTCACCTGATGCAGTATAGTATACCCCGGCCACTTCACCAGAAACCGGTAATCTAACAAGGACTGCACCTTTCGGCTGAACTTTATGATTATCCTTATCTACCAAATGAAGAGCATAAGCATCAAATTCCATACCTTGTAGACTTTGGTCTCTTACTTTTTGAACTTGAAGGTGCATATCCTTTGTCAAATCTCTTGATAACCCTGCAACTACAACTCCTGTAGCCTTATCTGATAGGATACGAACATCCTCAGTTGGCTTGTCTACCGTAGGTGCTACTTGGTCACCTGCTGTTCCTATTACACCTGTATACTCTGGAACTTCATGTACAGCTGATTCTACCGCATTTACACTTCCAGTGAACTCTGGAACCTCTTTTACAGCCACTTCATCTCCTGCTGTACCGATTGGTTCTGTATACTCTGGAACTTCATGGATAGCTGATTCTCCACCGTTTACACCACCTGTGAATTCCGGAGTTTCAACGACTGGTGCTACTTGGTCACCCTTGCTTGATGTTGGAGTTTCAGGTTTCGGTTCTGGAGCTGGAGTAGGTGTTTGGTCTTTCAATTGATCAAGATAATCTGCAAAGTATTTAATCATTCTATTTGTTAAGAGATGGTTATCTGTTGCAAATTTCATGCTGGCAACAACACTTGCAACTTCTTCTTGATTGCTCTTATCAGTCAATTTCTGAGCTTTAGCCAAGGCTGCTTCATAGGCTGTAGTATCAAGACCAGTTTCAACAACCTGTGGACGAGCGAATATCAATTCCGCAGCTGATTGATATTGGTTTTCTGTATCACCGTAGGTTCTTGTTCCAGTTAGAACAATCTTTTTAGCCTTGATAGTCTTACCAAAGTCAATATCTTTTGGTTTATTATTGTTAGCCCAATTGGTTGCATTGAAAGTATGTTCCTTACCTGTTTCATCAGTAACAACAAGAGTGACATCTCTCAAGTTACCATTTGATCCTGAACCACGTGGAACATAACGGAAGCCAGTAATTTCAGTTGGTTCCTTCAAGACCATAGTTGCAGGTTTACCAACATCTCCTCCGCTCCATGATGTATGCCATAGACTTGACACGTTGCCATCAAAGGCATTTGCAAGACCTTCACCAGCCTGAGCAGGAGCACTTAGGCTTGCAAAGTCATCCGCCACTAGAGCTGTTTTCTTCATCACTAAAGCATCTTTAAGAGCATTGACCTTAGCAATCTCTGCTTTAGCTTCTTCTACACTAATATCATCGTCTGCTTGACTAAGGTTAAAGACAGCCTCTTTCAAAGCATCCATTGTTTCTTTGGTGTAGTTGGTCATAGCAACAGTTGGAAGATAGTTCTTGACAGCATTTTCTGCCATCATCTTACCTGTCAAAACAATTTCTTCAATTTGAAGTCTATCCATGATGAAGTCATTGTAGCCACGGAAGTTCGCATTACCACCAGAGTCTCCGCGAGTGTTACTTGCATGGCCTGTAGAGTAGATACCTACCCATGTATCGCCAGTTTCTGCACCTGTTACTAGGAAGGTTGCACGTTTCGCTTTCTTAGAATCTGTCCAAGTATTTGGCAATTCATGCACTTCCATATTGCTCGTTTGACCAGATTGGAATTCTCCCTTACCAACTACAAAGGCATAAGTGTTGTCAGAACCAGCTTCATAGTCAAATGTAATACGGTAGGTCTTGCCTGCTTCAAAGCGGAAGTTTTGTGGAATTGTTTGGTAAACCAAGTTTCGACGACTTACGAGACCATTTGTCTTGAGTGACCAATTTCCTTCGATAACGTCATCAACTTTCTTGCCATTCCAATCACGTTGTGTATATGGACCATGTTTTTCAGACAAGTGAGTACGGTTGTCTTCAACGCCTTCGATACCACCGATGACAAATGGGAAGATACCTTGACCGACATTTTCAAAGTCTTGTTTGAAGACACCTGTTGCAGTGTCGTGACCATCACCATACATGTTTGATTCATTTTCAAAGGTACGAATTTCATCGAAGTAAGTTGCTTCATTGCCTGCTTCACGACTCAAGGTCAAGGTTACATTTGATACATCTGAACCTGTTGTGAAGAATGCATACATGTTTTGGAAGTAACTTGTGTTATCAACTGTTGCATTGCTTCGACGAGTATTGTGAGCATAGGCTTTTACATAGTTAAGTGCTAGTGACTTGTTGGTGTAGTTGGTTACTTCTTTTTCACCAGTATTAACAGTAATACTTGCTTTAGCATTACTACGGTTGTCTACACCGACATAGACTGCGTATTTAGTATTTGGCTTCAAGCCAGTCAATTTTTGAGTGAGACTAACTTTTTCTTTATTACCTTGGATGCGGAGCATTTGGTTTGCACCTTTAGACTTCACGATTTCAGCCTTAGAAGCATCTCCTGAAATCTTCCAATGATCCAAAGATTCACTGTTAAATCCTTGGTCATAGATGTGCATTCCTTCACTCCATGACATTTCTGGATTTGTTTGTTTAGAACGATAGAGAACATATGGCTGATTTGCAGTAAGATCAAGGGTAATCTTACCGTCTTTCACGGCAACTTCTTTTTCCTCAGTCTTACCTTGGTCAGTTAGTTTATAAAGGTAAACCTTACCATTTGCCCAGTCGCTAGGAAGTGTCCAAGTTGTTGCACCTGCTTCAGTATTGAAGTAGTACATTTTTTCCTTGGTACTTTCAAGCTTATTACCATTTGCATCCCAGTTCCAAGGAGTCAAGTAAGCTGAACCGTCTTGGATGACACGTCCGTTGAGCGTTACTGTACGTTCACGATATTGTGGACTGTTGACATCATTGGATTTACGAGTTACCACAACCTTGTTATTTGCAGCATCAACCAATTCGACTTTCATTTCTGGAGTCCATTTATAGGTACTACCATTGTCAGTCATGGTTACTGGTTTGCCATCTTCCCATTTGCTGACTGTAAAGTGTTGGAAGTACTTAGTCATAACGTCATGAGCAAACAAGTTTGTTACATAACCGTTATAGTCACTACGTCCTTGCCATCCTTCAAAGTCCTTCATGCTATAACCGCCTAGAAGTGGGTAGTCAGCTGCACCACCATAACTTCTGTAGTCACCAACCCAAGAATCTTTTTGGTGGTTACGGATAAAGCGAGTGATGGCACTGTTAATACCTTTATTTGTATAGCCACCGTAGGTCAAGTCAGCTGCCCAGTGTTGGAAGGTAGAATCATATTCACCACCATGGCCCCACTCAATAGCAAAGCGCCAACCTTGTTTGTTAATTTCTTTCGCAATAACGTGAGTTGCCCAGGCACCGTTGTCACCTGATTGACCGTTACCCCAAACGTCGACGTAGATGAAGTCTAGGCCTTCACCCAACTCTTTCTTCAACTCTTCCCAACGAGCTAGACGCCCATGAGCGAGGTCATAACCAGCATCAATATTGATACCTTGGTCAAGCCAGTTCCAACCATAGCTGTAGCTGCCATCTGCATTTTTACGAAGAATATCTTCATTAAAGTATTTAGACTCTGGATAGGTTTCTGAAGCATTTACGTGGATACCGAGGTGGGCACCATATTTCTTAGCTTTCTCAATAAGAGTCTTAAAGTCTTCAACACCACCGATACGTTTACCGATGTCTGCATAGTTCAAGTGTCCAGAGTCATGTCCTTCACTTCCGTATCCCTTGAGAAGTACACCTTGACCAAGACCATCTGTATGAAGGTTAATCTTCTTGATACCATCCAAGGTCATGAGGAATGGGTTTTGCGCTTGTGAACCAAAGTTCATAGCGATACGGTAAGCTGTAATGTCTTTAACTTTTTCCCAGCCTTGAGGATTGTTCATGATGCTACGGTATGCGATTGCACCATCTTGCCAGTCTACTTTATTATCAGCATTGGCATCTTCAGTGATAACAACTTTTGCACTTGGAAGTTCCTTTGTATATTCTGGGAAGACAACTCCATTGTGGGCTTTTTCCCATTGCCATTCAGAGCTATGAATTTCCACGTAGTTAGCATTGCCAATCGTATTCTTGTAAGCTGTCAAACGTGTCCAGTCGTAAGAACCACCACCGTAGCTGTTTTGTGAGTTGCTCCATACACCTGCTGCAAGCTTATCTGTTGAAACAAATCCGTACATATAGCCTTTGGCTAATTCTTTCATTGGATTTGTTACTTCGATATGGTCATCACCACTGACGTGAGTATTGTTTGACATGGTTGCCCCATCAAACTTAGCTCCTGCTTGGTCACTGGAAACAGATACCAAGGCATTTCCTAGGAAGCTGATTGAAGAAAGTAATTTACGTTCATCATCAATCTTCTGTCCTGGTGTTACCTGGTTATGGTTGACAATCTTAGTCACATCAAAGTGAAGTTGGTTATCCACTACTTGCAAACGAACAGTCATATCCGCATTGATGAGATTTTTCTCATCACGGAGTTTCATCTCATATTCAGCAGTCGTTGCATTGACCTTTTTATAGGTAACTTCAGGAGTCACAGCGTGCTTGTTAATCACCACTTGATTAATTGGTTGCACTTGTCCTGAGAGCTTGTTCCCATTTAGAACATATTCTTTCACACGTGGGAAGGCTTGGTCGATAACTGCTTTCAATACTGTGGATTGAATAGTGTCGTATTTTACATTGCTATCATCTACTGTATCGCCCTTTTCTTTTTTAGTGGATTCTTGATCTGTTTTAACTCCTTCTTGGTTGTCAGTTTTGACATTGACAATTGTTCTTTCACTACTATTGTAGGTTCCAGCTTTAAGAACAATTTTCTTTTCATCTTTTAGTTTGTCATTTACTGCAGATGGCAAGGTCACTGTGTCAAAAAGTTTCACATCATTATTAGTTGCATTCAGTTGTCCATCTGATTTGAGACTAATCGTCAAGTGGTTGGTTGAGCCATTAACAGGAGCTGCAACACGATTACCTTGGTACCAAAGTCCACTTCCACTTGTCTTGTATTCCCAGAACCATCCACCTTGGTCATATCCTACAAAAACGTTGTTATCTGTGTCTTTAAATTTCATGAAGACACCGAAGCGAGACTTACCTGTTTCAGATTCTTCTTTAAAGGTCAAATCAACTGTAGCATTTCCATCAGCATCAACTGTCAAACCATCTTTTTCGAACAAGGCTGGTTTTTTACCATTGTCATTTTGGGCAGTTGAAGCTAGTTGGTTGTAACGAACTCCTTTTTCTTCACGGACAGTTACTGTTCCCTGTTGTTCTTTCTTTTCAACTGTTTTCCATTCTGGAGTGACTTCTTTTGATTCACTCGGTTTAGTTTCTGATGGTTTATTTTCTGCTGGTTTGTTTTCTGCTGGCTTGTTTTCAGCAGGTTTAGTTTCTGCTGGTTTGTTTTCTGCTGGTTTGTTTTCTGCCGGCTTATTGTCAGCTGGTTTTTCTTCTTGAGGTTTGTCCTCTTTTGGTTTTTCTTCCTTGCTTTCCACTTGTTTATCGAGAGCATCTAGACCAGCTGGTTTCGTTGTTTCAATACCCTTGATATAGTTTTGAATCCATTCTAGCTGAGCAGGTGAGAAGAGTATACCACCACTACGTTTACCAGAGACACCATTTTGGTGGATACCAATCAATTTCCCATTTTCATCGAAAATACCGCCACCACTGGCACCTGGTTCACTTCCTTGATAGCTAATTCCATGAACACCTTCTCCGTGATTATTAATATCCTCAACGGTAGTATTCAAAATTGGATCAAGCTCTCCTTTTGGATATCCAAATACATGAACCTTATCTCCTACCTTAGTTGTTGCAGGCTTCTCAGTCACTTCAACAGGTGCATTTGCAAGAGGTGTACGAAGCTTAACAATTGCCAGATCATTTTTATATCCTTTGAGGAACCCTTCACGATCCCAGTGTTTCACATCATTCTTACTGAATTTGACGTCCGGTGCCCCTTTGTAAGAAACTGTATAGACATCTCCATCACTCTCAACATTATCAGCTACCTTACGATTATTACCATCTGGAACATCTTTGATAAAGTTATGAGAAACAGATAAAACGAGATTTTCCCCAATAACGATACCACTACCAAGCCCTGCAGCACTTTTAATTTCGACAGTCGCACCGTAGTTTAATACCCCATTTTTTGTTTTAGCAACATCTTCTGGGACTAGGCTTTTATCTTCTTTTTCTAGTTCTTCTTTTGAGGCAGTGTGCCCATTTTCTTCAGCCTTATCAAGTTTTCCACGTAGTTCTTCAGGAAGAGTATCTGAAACTGCTGAGCTTGTTGCAGTTTCTTTTTCTTTTGCCAGCAATTCTTCTTCAGTCTTTGGGCCTTCAGTTACTTCAGGAGAACCTTGGTCTTCACCAGGTTTTGGTGCTTCAAAGTCGCGCCCACCGTCCTCTTTAGCATTAGCAAGAGCTGCAGCCAAATCTGCTGGCATATTTGCTGTAGAACCAGCCTGAGCAGAATCTGCTAGAACAGTGCTAGTTCCAAAGAAAGCTGCACCAATCATGACAGAAGCAACCCCTAATGAAAATTTTCGAATACTATATTTACAACGTTTTTCAAACAATCCTTTGTACATTAAGTCTTAAATCCTTTCATTTTATCCGTAAGCGTTTACATTCGCTGTTCAAAAAAATACTCCTTTCTGTCTAAAAAGTGCAACACTTACGTCATTAAATAAAAAATAATTACACTTTTAATATAACAAATGATATCCAATAAAGCAATAGAAAAGATAGGAAATGACTAATTTTTTCTTTCAATCCTAGTAAAATTAAAGTATAAAATCTCCAAAATACTCTAGAAAAATAAAATGCATATCATCAAATTTTTTCAATATCTGATAATATGCATTTTTCTGATTTTAAAGACTCTTTATCCAATCTCATGCGTTTTAGAAATGAAGAAGTTGAGCCTCCATTTGAATTGTTCTCTTTTTATACTTCCTTAACAAAAACCAATTCCTGTGGTTGGGACAAGTCTTCTCGGTAGACAAATCCTGCAAAGCTTAAGCGGCGAGCCTCCTCCACTGTTTGTACTTGATTTTCTATCAGAGCTGTTAGGAAGGCCCCACGCGCTTTCTTGGAAATAGTTGAATGAATCTTCAGCTGACCACCCTTGTCCTCCATGAATTTGAAAGTCACCATTTTTTCTCTGATTTCCTTAGAAAATACAGTCTCAAACTCGGATGACAAGAGAGAGACAATCACTTCTTCCTTATTCACAGCTTCATCATAGGCTGACTTCCAATGGCTCTTCAAAGTCTTACCAGCGACTTTTAACTTCATCAAAAAGTCCAAACGGTGAGGTGCCATAGGTGACAAGGCTGGAACAACACCGTACAAAGCCGAAGTAATAAAGACATGATTTTCAAGATAGGCTTGTTCTGCCTCAGTCAATTTATCTCGCTTTATATGGCGGTACATAAGCCCATCAAAAAGTTTCAGGGCTGGGTAGTGTTGAGCTCTTTGCCTTTTCAAAGCCTGAATATTTTGAAACTCTTCCGTAGCCTTCTCGGCTGATACCTTATAAAAACTCTCCAATTGACTAGCAGAATAGAGAGCCAAGGCATCCAGCACAGCCTGACTTTCTGGTTTTAAAGGGGCTACTTCAATACTTGGCAAATCTGTGTTCATTTCTTTTGCTGTTGGGATTAAAATTTTCATATTGATAGTGTAGCATATTTTTTAGTCACAACCAAGAAATTCATCTGAAAAACCTCGGCTTGACCGAGGTTTCTCTGTTTATTTAGGCCATCCTAACCAGATAGCCACGAGAACAAGGGCTGTGCCAGTTAAGCTTGTTAAGATAGATAAGAATTTATCTTTTTTCTCCTTAAACTGAGAAAAACCTATCTTCAAATCAAACAATCCAAGTAGCATTGAAGTAAGCATCACATAAAAACCTATTTCTTTGTCCTCCATTAGTCTTAATTTACCTTATTATAACATACACTTCTTAAATAAAACTGTTTTTACTGTAGCTTAAAGGTCTTGAGATAATTGTCTTTTCCTACTTGACCTTCGAAGGTTTTACCATTTTCGAGGTAAGGGAGGTCATCAGATACAGAGGCCTTGACCTTGTAAATCTTGCCATCAACTTTAAAGAAGTAGACGGTGTCTCCCTTGATTACAGCTGATTTGAGGTCTGCTACCACACCCTTGATGCTTTCTGTTGTTGCATTATCAATCTCAAGATCATTTTTATTGGCATACTTGCTGAGCAGTTCTTCCACTGTAGTGGCTACGATAACGTTTTGGTACTCAACTGCATCCACCAAAGCATACTCTTTGACCAAGCCAGCATTGTCCTTCAAGCCCATGATGTAGAGAGGTTTATCATTGAGGTTGATGAGAATTGGGAAGGTTGCCTTGTAAGATTTCTCCTGGACAGCACCTTCTGCTGATTCACGGGCTGATTCTTCGGTCGCAGAAGCCAAGCTGTACTTAGTGATTTCTCCTGTTCGCATATTCTCAAGGATGAAACCAAGATTACTCTCATCCGCATTGGCCGACGTCACACCTGTATAGAGGTAGATGTCATTGCCGATAGACAAGTAATTATAGCCCTTGGTAGTCTGAGTCACATTTTTCTTGGAAATCATGGCATTCCAGAAACCATCCTTGTACTTGCCGTTATAGTTGATTTGTTCAATGGTTTCCTCAGCTGGATAAACCCTGTCCACCCATTCCGGAACATCTGCCAAGCTGTATTCTTTGGTTTCTCCATTTGTGGCATCTAAGATAATGACTGAAACAGGACGAGGAACCGCAAGTCCAAATTGCTTTTGGTAAACCGTCGCCACATAGAAAGGATTGCCCTCATCGTCCACCTCGAAAGATGGAGTCTTGAAGATTTTAGTTGGGTATTTAAAGCGCAGATGTCGTTTGACATCACGGTTAAAATACTCCGAATCCGAATACTTGATTGGTGTCTTCAAGTCCACCAAGTCCGCATTTCCGGTTACCATGTCCACCTTGATATACTCGCCGATTCCCTTGGCCTGATTGTTAAACCATTTGATAGGGTCTGCGTATTCTAGCGGTGTAACCCGATAAGGCTTTCCGTCAATCGTCAATTGAGTATAGGTATCTGCCGCCACGTACTGTGACACCTTATCGGTTAGGGAACCCAAGTAGCGGTCGCCAATTTTTTCAGCAGTACTTCTATCTAGGATAGGAACCTTACTGGTATCAGTCTTAGGAAATTCAGTAAAGTCTTTTTCCGTAACCGTGACTACATTGGCATAATTTTTAGCCTGAAAAATGCTAGAAGTCACCAAGGAAACCAAACCTGCCAAGAGAAGAATTCCTCCAATAGAAGCTAAAAGAATTTTCCCTAACCGATTGATTTTGAAACCCTCAAAATTTAAAGCAGCTTCCGCCTTGCCGTGGCGCACATGAACAGTTTTGACCAGATTGATTTCCTTGCCAAAGCCAAATAAGACTGCCACAACCAACAAATGCCCACAGAGAAAAAAGAGAAATTCCCAGCTGGTCAAATTAAGAGGCGGTAAAAAAATATACCAGGTCGTTGCAATAAAAATAAGTTCAAAGATTATCCGTTTCATTTACTTTCCTCCTAAATGATTCGTCCTTCCAAGTGATCCAGTTCATGCTGGCAAATCTGAGCTGGGAAGCCTGTCAAGGTAATGGTCTGTTCCTGCCATTTGCTGTCACGATAGGAAACAGTTATAGTTTCATAACGCTTAGTTGCTCTCACACCTACCAAGGACAAACAGCCTTCTTCTGTCTCATAAGGTCCTTCAAAGGACAGGAGCACTGGGTTAAACATGACAATGGGAACCAAGCCAAGATTAAAGATAATCACGCGCTTCTGCACCCCAATCATATTGGCAGCCAGCCCAACACAAGTCTCACGATTTGCTAAAAGCGTATCCTGTAAATCTCTGGCAAGATACAGATCATCCTGACTTGCCGGCTGAGATACCTGAGATAAAAATAAGATATCCTTTACAATTTTCTTTTCCACTTCCTCACACTCCTCTTACTTTTTACTATATTATAGCAATTATAGCACAAAAGCCGATAACTGCAAGCCCTTTCCCTCAACTGTAGCAAAAAGCCATCCGAAGATGACTTTTTTGCTATTTAATTTCTTTATAAGTGGCTTCTATGCCACGCTTAACAGCTGAACGATTGGCAATTTTTTCTGCCCAGTTTACTAGATTCTGATAACTTGAGGCATCTAAGAATTTTGCAGAACCTTGATAAAGTTTTCCTTGAACTAACTGTCCATACCAAGACCAGATAGCAATATCTGCAATCGTATAGTCATTGCCTGCAATATAAGGCTTCTTAGCCAATTCCTGATCTAATAAATCCAACTGGCGTTTCACTTCCATCGTAAAACGATTAATTGGATATTCCAATTTTTCAGGGGCATAATTAAAGAAATGTCCAAATCCTCCACCTAGAAAAGGTGCTGCACCTGCTTGCCAGAATAGCCAATTCAAAACTTCTACCTTTTCCACAGGATTGCTTGGTAAAAAGGCTCCAAATTTCTCAGCAAGATAAAGAAGAATATGAGCAGACTCAAAGACTCTTACTTCTTCAGTCCCAGACTGATCCAACAAGGCTGGAATCTTTGAATTTGGATTGAGCTTTACGAAGTCTGAACCAAACTGATCCCCATCCATGATAGCAATCTTATACAAGTCGTAAGCCGCTTGCTCAAAACCAGCTTCTAGTAATTCTTCCAATAAGATGGTGACCTTCATACCATTTGGTGTTCCCAGTGAATAAAGCTGAAAAGGTTGTTCTCCTTTTGGCAAGTCTTGTTCGAAACGGGCACCTGCTGTTGGTCTGTTTAGTCCCGTAAAGGCTCCTTGATTACTAGCTTCATCCTGCCATACGGTCGGTAATTGATAAGCTGACATCAGAAACCTCCCTTATATCGCATTCTTGTCAAAGCCAAGTTTGCGTTGGATAAACTTAACGATTTCGACAATGATAATCATTGAGAAGCTTCCGCCCATAACGATTCCCCATTGTGACAAGTCCAGTTTGGTTACGTGGAAGATGCCTTCAAGCGGTTCTACGATGATTGTTGCCATGAGAAGAATGAAGGATACCAAGATAGACCAGTTAAAGGTCTTAGACTTGAATGGGCCAACTGTCAAGATGGACTGGTAAACAGATTTGACATTGTAAGCATGGAAAAGCTGAATCAAGCCAAGGGTTGCAAAGGCCATAGTAAGGGCATCCGCATGAATGGCATGATTGTCACCCACATGAACTGGGTAAGCAAGGGCAAGGCCATAAACACTCATAACAAGGACTGCTTGGAGTACACCTTGATAGATGATAGAATTGAAAACACCACCTGAGAAGAAGCTTGCCTTGCGTCCACGTGGTTTATGGGTCATAACACCTGGCTCCGCAGGTTCAACACCTAGAGCGATAGCTGGGAAGGTATCGGTTACCAGGTTGATCCACAAGAGATGAACTGGCTGCAAGACATCCCAACCAAACAAGGTTGATAGGAAGATAGTTAGTACTTCAGCAGTATTGGCAGAAAGTAGGTACTGAATAGTCTTTTGAATGTTTGAGAAAACCTTACGTCCTTCTTCCACTGCGACGATGATAGTCGCAAAGTTGTCGTCAGCAAGAATCATGTCTGAAGCCCCTTTAGAAACCTCTGTACCTGTGATTCCCATACCGATACCGATATCGGCTGTTTTCAGAGCTGGAGCGTCATTAACACCGTCACCTGTCATGGCAACGACCTTACCTTGTTTTTGCCAGGCCTTGACGATACGAACCTTGTGTTCTGGTGACACACGGGCATAAACAGAGTATTGACCAACTACTTTTTCAAAGTCTTCATCTGACAGTTCGTTGAGTTCAGCACCAGTTAAAACGTGACCTTCTGTATCGTTTGCATCAATGATTCCCAAACGTTTGGCAATAGCTTCTGCAGTGTCTTGGTGGTCACCTGTAATCATGATTGGACGAATTCCCGCTTCCTTAGCCACACGAACAGCCTCAGCAGCTTCAGGACGTTCAGGGTCAATCATCCCAATCAAACCAGTAAAGATTAAATCAGTTTCAAGCTCTTCAGAAATAAGGTTTTCTGGAATGCTGTCAATAATCTTATAAGCACCTGCAAGGACACGCAAGGCTTGATGAGCCATTTCAGAGTTGTTTGTATGAATGAGGTTTGTAACCTTCTCATCAATCGGAGCAATATCCCCAGCCTTATCACGAAGAACACAACGTTTCAAGAGTTGGTCTGGCGCACCTTTGACTGCTACAAGGAATTTACCATCTGGCAATGGGTGAACTGTTGACATAAGCTTACGGTCAGAGTCAAATGGCAACTCAGCTACACGAGGATATTTCTCTAAAAATCCTTTGACATCGTAGCCTTTATCCAAGGCATATTGGATAAAGGCTGTTTCGGTTGGGTCACCAATCAGGTTGCCTTCCACATCTATTTTCGTATCATTGGCCAAGACAACTGAACGAAGTAGTGGCATTTCAAGACCTAGTTCAATATCATCAGCTGAGTCATGTAGGACTGCATCGTAGAAGACTTTTTCAACTGTCATCTTGTTCATAGTCAGCGTACCAGTCTTATCAGAAGCGATGATTTCAGTTGAACCAAGTGTTTCAACTGCTGGCAACTTACGAACGATAGAGTTTCGTTTGGCCAAAACTTGAGTACCAAGGGCAAGAACGATAGTTACGATAGCTGGGAGCCCTTCTGGGATGGCTGCAACGGCAAGCGCAACAGAGGTCATCAACTCACCAAGTGGATTTTTCCCTTGAATGAAGACACCCACTACAAAAGTAACAAGGGCAATAACCAAAATAGCATAGGTCAATACCTTAGAAAGGTTGTTCAAGTTTTGTTTGAGGGGCGTATCCGTCTCATCCGCATCTTGAAGCATGCCAGCAATGTGACCAACTTCAGTGTACATACCTGTATTAACAACAACACCCATTCCACGACCATAGGTCACGTTTGAGTTTTGGAAGGCCATGTTCACACGGTCACCAATACCAGCATCTGCAGCAAGCTCGACTGACAAATCTTTTTCAACTGGCACAGACTCACCTGTCAAGGCAGCTTCTTCAATTTTAAGAGAATTGGCTTCTAGCAAACGTAGGTCTGCTGGCACCACGTCACCAGCTTCAAGGGCAACGATATCTCCAGGTACCAATTCTTTAGAGTCAATCTCCGCCATGTGGCCATCACGAAGAACGCGAGCAGCTGGACTTGACATAGATTTGAGGGCTTCGATGGCTTCTTCTGCTTTTCCTTCTTGGTAAACACCAAAGGCAGCGTTGATAATAACCACGGCTAGGATAATAATGGCATCTGCAATATCTTCCCCACCAGAGGTCACGACTGACAAGATAGCTGCCGCAACTAGGATGATAATCATCAAATCCTTAAATTGCTCGATGAACTTGACCAGGATTGATCGTTTCTCACCTTCTTCGAGTTCATTGTGGCCAAATTCGGCAAGGCGCTTTTCCGCCTCACTTGATGACAAACCTTGCTCGGTCGCATCCACAGCCTGCAAGACCTCTTCAGGACTCTGAGTGTAAAACGCTTGGCGTTTTTGTTCTTTTGACATGTGTCTCCTCCTTGACATTGTGTGTAAAACAGACTCTCTTTTTCCTCATCGTATCTTTTCACGACAAACAAAAAGAGACCTGTTAATCATAACAAGTCTCGCTGTTTAAGATAGTGCCGGAAAGCATACTTTTCAGTATAAAATTCGGAATGACGACACTATCACAGGTTTCTGCCAGCTACTCCCTTGAGTAGTACTATTATACCAAATTTTGAAAAGTTTTCAAAGAGTAAAAACTGCCTTATTTGAATTTTCCCTTGAAAACCAGTATAATGATAGAATGCTATGTGACTAGAAAGGAAGTTGAATGAAGCAATCTATCTCAAATCTCAAGTTAGCTGAACGTGGGGCCATTATCAGTATTTCGACCTATTTAATCTTGTCTGCAGCCAAATTAGCAACTGGGCACCTCCTCCATTCATCCAGTTTGGTGGCAGATGGTTTTAACAACGTATCGGATATCATTGGAAATGTGGCCCTCTTGATTGGGATTCGAATGGCACGCCAGCCTGCAGACCGAGATCACCGTTTTGGCCACTGGAAGATTGAAGATTTGGCTAGCTTGGTCACTTCCATCATCATGTTCTATGTTGGTTTTGATGTTCTAAGGGATACCATTCAAAAGATTCTCAGTCATGAAGAAACGGTTATTGACCCTCTTGGTGCAACTCTTGGAATCATTTCTGCAGCGATTATGTTTCTAGTTTATCTCTACAATACTCGCCTCAGTAAGAAATCCAACTCTAAGGCACTCAAGGCCGCAGCAAAAGACAATCTTTCTGATGCTGTTACCTCACTTGGAACCACCATTGCCATCCTAGCTAGCAGTTTCAATTATCCCATTGTAGATAAACTGGTCGCCATCATCATCACTTTCTTTATCTTGAAAACTGCCTATGATATCTTCATCGAATCTTCCTTTAGCCTTTCAGATGGCTTTGACGACCGCCTGCTTGAGGACTATCAAAAGGCCATCATGGAAATTCCCAAAATCAGCAAGGTTAAATCTCAAAGAGGTCGCACCTACGGTAGCAACATTTATCTTGATATTACGCTAGAAATGAATCCTGACTTGTCTGTTTTTGAGAGTCATGAAATCGCGGATCAGGTCGAGTCTATGCTGGAGGAACGTTTTGGCGTCTTTGATACCGATGTCCATATTGAGCCAGCGCCTATCCCTGAGGATGAAATTTTAGACAATGTCTACAAAAAATTGCTTATGCGTGAACAATTGATTGACCAAGGAAATCAACTGGAAGAACTCTTGGCTGACGATTTTGTCTATATTCGTCAAGACGGAAATCAGATGGATAAAGAGGCCTATAAAGCCGAAAAAGACTTGAATTCTGCTATCAAGGACATCCAAATCACTTCCATCAGTCAGAAAACAAAACTCATCTGCTATGAGTTAGATGGTATCGTCCATACCAGTATCTGGCGTCGCCACGAAACTTGGCAAAATATCTTTCATCAAGAAACCAAAAAAGAATAGAGAAATCCTGTCACGAGACGGGATTTTTCTATTCTTCTAGCTATCAAAGTCACTTAGATATTCATAGCGTTCGTATTTTTTAAGGAGTGCTTCATTTTTCTCATCCAGTTCTTTTTGAAGAGTAGCTAGCTTACCAAAATCAGAGCCGTTAGCCTGCATTTCCTCTTCAATAGCAGCGATACGATTTTCCAAGGTTTCAATATCGCATTCAATGCTTGCCCACTCCTGCTTTTCTTGGTAGGTCATGCGTTTCTTGTCTTCACGGACCTTGACCACTTTCTCCTTTTCGACCTTTTGCACTTGATTGGCCATCTCTGTTTCAAAGGCTTTTTCATCAAGGTAATCGGTGTAATGACCAAAGAAAGGACGAATCTTGCCATCCTCAAAAGCCAGAATCTTGGTCGCTACCTTATCCAAGAAATAACGGTCGTGACTAACTGTCAAAACAGGTCCCGCAAATCCTTGCAAGAAATTCTCCAAAACTGTCAAGGTTGCAATATCCAAATCATTGGTTGGCTCGTCTAAAAGAAGAACATTTGGTTTTTCCAAGAGCAGTTTGAGGAGATAAAGGCGTTTTTTCTCTCCCCCAGACAATTTCTCAATCAAGGTTCCATGCGTCGAACGTGGGAAAAGGAACTGCTCCAGCAACTCTGCAATCGAAGTTGTAGAACCACCGCTGGTCTTGACCTCTTCTGCCACTTCCTGCAAGTAATTGATCACTCGCTTGCTTTCATCCAAGCCCTCAATTTGTTGAGAGAAATAGGCGATGCGAACAGTTTCCCCTATCACAACTTGACCTGCTGTCGGCTCAAGACTGCCAGCAATCAGGTTGAGCAGCGTTGATTTTCCAACACCATTGTCCCCAACGATTCCGATACGGTCTTTGGCCTGAACTAAGAGATTAAAATCTTGCAAAATGAGCTTGTTTTCATAGGCAAAGGAAACATCCTGAAACTCGATGACTTTCTTCCCAATACGACTGGTTTCAAAGTTCATAGTCAAGTCTGTCTCAGCAGTATTGCCTGAAACTTCCTTTTTCAGGTCGTGGAAACGATTGATACGAGCCTGCTGCTTGGTCGCACGCGCCTGCGGTTGTCTGCGCATCCAAGCCAATTCTTGCTTATAAAGTTGTTCCTTTTTGTGGAGAAGAGCCGCATCGCGCTCGTCCTGTTCCGCCTTAAGGCGAACATAGTCCTGATAATTACCCTGATATTCCGTCAATCCAGCTCGGTCCAACTCGAAAATCCGTGTTGACAAAGCGTCTAAGAAATAACGATCGTGAGTGATAAATAGAACTGTCTTCTTAGAATTTTTTAAAAAGAGGGTCAGCCACTCAATAGTCGCAATGTCCAGATGGTTGGTCGGCTCATCCAAAAGCAAAAGGTCGTGGTTGCTAAGAAGAACTTGCGCCAACTGGACCCGTCTTCTTAGACCACCTGACAATTCCCCAACAGGAGTAGATAAGTCCTGAATCCCCAGCTTGCTAAGAACCGTCTTTACCTGACTCTCAATTTCCCAAGCTTGGAGAGAGTCCATTTCTGCCATGACACGTTCCAAACGAGCCTGCTTGTCCTCACTGTAGTTGAGCATGATCAACTCATACTCACGAATGAGCTGGATTTCCTTGAGGTCGCTGGATAGAACCGTATCCAAGACCGTCTTGCTATCATCAAAATCAGGATCCTGGGTCAAGTAACCAATTTGATAATCATTCTTAGCTGAAAAGGGACTGACATCTCCATCAAAGCCAGAAACACCAGAAAGGACATCTAAAAGAGTGGTCTTCCCTGTTCCATTGACACCAATCAGACCAATTCTGTCTAGATCATGGATGATAAAGGAAATATTCTTAAAAACGGTCTTGTCACCGACGGATTTACTTAGTTTTTCAACGATAAAATCACTCATTTTTTCTCCCTTAGATAAGCATGGATGGCTTGACGGTCATTTTCCAATTCTCCATCGACAATGGCATATTCAATCTCTGTTAAAATCTCTCCCAAATCTGGTCCCGGTTGATAGCCATATTCCTTGATCAAAATACCACCGTTGATTTGGATTTCTTTCTTATCATGAATGGTCAGACTCTGGTAAGTTTCTGTGATGACTTGCGGGTTAACTTCTTTTCCTTGAGCCTGACGAAGATTTTCAGCCTGTAAAAGTAAATCTAAATCAAAGCGATAACAATCGCGCTTGCTCAATTCTCCCTTTTCACGCAAGGCCAAAATAGTCAGTAAATCCTGTACCTGCTTGGCAAACTGGCGTGATGTCTTCCAAGCTTTCAAAAATGGCTGCGCATTTTCAACATCCAAAGCCGACAGTAAAGCCGACCAAGCTTGCTCTGAAGATTCAAAGGTGAAATCAGTCTCCAAATCAAACAGGATGTTGAGCTTGTCTTGGCTAGATGCCATATCAGGAAGATAGTCATAAGCTTGACTCTCAATCATGGAAGCCAAGCCCCTTCTCCAAAAGGGAGCCAGCAAGAGTTTGTCAAACTCAACAAAGGTACGCTCCACAGAAATTTTCTCCAAAAGCGGTGTCAAGGTCTTCATTGCTTTAAAGGTTTCTGGCTCAAGTTCAAAGCCAAGACTGGCCTGAAAACGGAAACCACGCATAATCCGCAGAGCGTCTTCGTTGAAACGCTCACTAGCCACTCCAACCGCCCGCAAAACCTGATTTTCTAAATCTTCTAAACCATGGAACAAGTCAATGATTTCCCCTGTTTCGTCCAAGGCAAAGGCGTTGACTGTAAAATCACGGCGCTTGAGGTCTTCTTCTAGCGAGCGAACAAAAGAAACCGCACTGGGTCTGCGATAGTCCACATAGACATCCTCTGTCCGAAAGGTGGTTACCTCATACTCCTCATCCCCATCTAAGACCAAGACAGTTCCATGCTCGATTCCGATATCGGCTGTTCGCGGAAAAATCTGCTTGGTTTCTTCTGGATAAGAAGACGTCGCAATATCCACATCATGGATAGGACGATTGAGAAGGGCATCTCGAACAGATCCCCCAACAAAATAGGCTTCAAAACCTGCTTCTTTAATTTTTTCTAATACTGGTAAAGCCTTCTGAAATTCAGAAGGCATTTGCGTTAATCTCATAATAAGTGTTCTAATCCATAGACAAGCTCATGACGCTTGACAACTTCTTTAATTCCCAAATTGACCCCTGTCATGAAGGAGCTGCGATCATAGGAGTCATGACGGAGGGTCAATCCTTCTCCCTGATTGCCAAAGATGACTTCCTGATGGGCTACTAAGCCTGGCAAACGAACTGAATGGATGCGCATACCATCAAAGTCAGCACCACGGGCACCTGCAATCAATTCTTCCTCATCAGGCGCACCTTGCTGAATAGACTCTCGAACTTCTGCCATCAACTCAGCTGTTTTAATAGCTGTTCCACTAGGGGCATCCTTTTTCTTGTCATGATGGAGCTCGATAATCTCCACATTTGGGAAATATTTAGCAGCCTGCCTTGAAAATTGCATAAGCAAGACAGCACCCAAGGCGAAATTTGGAGCAATCAAACCACCCAAATCTTGGGCACGAGAGAATGCTTTTAGTTCTGCAATTTCTTCACTTGTGAAACCTGTTGTTCCAACTACTGGAGCAAAGCCATTTTCAAGAGCAAAGCGTGTATTTTCATAGGCAACAGCTGGAGTTGTAAAATCTACCCAAACATCCGCTTTAAAGCCTGCTAAATCAGCCTTATCCTTGAAAACAGGAATACCCTGCCATTCTGATTCAGACTCAAAGGGATCCAAAACTGCTACCAAGTCCAAGTCTGGATCAGCCAAGACCAGCTGACAAGCAGCCTGGCCCATCTTTCCCTTAAAACCAGCAATAATTACTCGAATACTCATCTCTACTCCTGTCTAAGATACAAAGGACGTTAGCTGCCCATGAAAAATAGGGAATGGCGCTGACTTTCGACGAAAGGCAAGACAGGCATCTTTTTTCATGAGGCAGGTAGTCCGTGTTCAATTGCTATTTCTTAACTAGCCTAGAAACGCCAACTAAATCACTGGAATATAACCCAGAGCAATACTTCCTGCTCCTAGGTGTGTTCCAATGACACTACCAAATGTAGCAAGTGAAATATCCGTACCCACTTCAGAATCTAGCAAGTGCTGACGCAATTCCTCAGCCTTTTCAGGGGCATTTCCGTGAATAACAATGATACGGTATTGGCCTGAAGCTGTTGCTTCCTTGATAATTTCAATTAAGCGCTTGGTTGCTTTCTTTTCAGTACGGACTTTTTCATAAACTTCAATCACACCTTGGTCGTTGAAATAAAGGATTGGCTTAATGCTTAACAGATTGCCCAAAATAGCAGCTCCATTTGAAAGGCGTCCACCTTTAACCAAGTGGTCCAAGTCATCCACCATGATGAAAGCAGAGGTATGACTAATCTGAATAGCTAGCTTATCCTGAATGATAGCAAAATCATCGCCCTGGTCTCGCCAGTTAAAGACACTTTCAACCATGATACCCAGAGGAGCACTTGTGATCAAAGTGTCTGGAAAAGCAATAGTTAAGCCCTCATAATCATCGACCATGTACTGGATATTTTGGTAAAAACCTGAAATTCCAGAAGATAGGAAAAGCCCCAAAGCATGTGTATAACCTTGTTCTTTAAGCGAAGTTAGAATCTCATCTAACTTGGCAATACTTGGTTGACTGGTCTTAGGCAATTCAGAAGCCTGAGCCATTTTTTGGTAAAATTCCTCAGCAGTCAGATTGATGCCTTCGACATACTCCTCACCATCAATATTGACAGGAATATCCAAGACAAATAAATCTTCTCTTTGCAAGGTATCTGCACTGAGATAGGCAGAGGAATCTGTGATAACAGCTAATTTCATATTAGAACTCCAAATTGATTCCTGGTAAGTCTAATGCAATTTCAGTAACTTCGTAAGTCAAACGGTTGAGCATGTTCAAACATGGACGAGCCAAGGTTTCCACTTCTTCTTGGTTCAATTCACTTGGTTCGTTAACAATACGACCATCGATATGGTTCACCTGTGAAATGGTTCCACTAATGACAAACTTATCAAATACAATCATAAAACTCAAGACGACAATTAAGGAAGTCACTTGATTTTCTTGGTCATGTTGGAGTAATTGGAAGTTCACATCCACCTTAGTGTCAGGAGCTCCATTTTCATTTTCCCATTCAAAATTACGCGCATCAAAATGATACTGACTGACAAATTCTTGTTCACGTTTAAGATTCATGTCTCTCTCCCTTAGCTACAATATTATAAGCTATTGTACCATAAATTTTTATTTTCATCTAGTTTTCTAGGATTTAGTCAATCCCAATTTCAGCTCGAACTACATCAGCGATGGTATCAACATAGTAGTCCACTTCTTCTGTTGTAGGCGCTTCTGCCATAACACGTAAGAGGGGCTCTGTTCCACTTGGGCGAACAAGGATACGGCCATTTCCTGCCATTTCTTCTTCCATCTTCTCAATGATGGCCTTGATAGCTGGCACTTCCATGGCATTTTCCTTCATGGCATTTTCCACTCGGATATTGACTAATTTTTGTGGATAGATGGTTACTTCTGCGGCCAGCTCTGACAAGCTCTTACCAGTTTCTTTCATGATTTTCGTCAATTGGACAGCTGATAATTGACCATCACCTGTGGTATTGTAATCCATCAAGATAACGTGTCCAGACTGTTCTCCGCCAAGGTTGTAGCCTGATTTTCTCATTTCTTCAACAACGTAGCGGTCACCGACTGCAGTGACTGCCTTGTTAATACCTTCACGGTCCAAGGCCTTGTGGAAACCAAGGTTAGACATAACAGTTGTCACGATTGTATTTTGAGCCAATTGTCCTTTTTCAGAAAGGTATTTTCCGATGATGTACATAATCTTGTCACCATCAACGATGTCGCCATTCTCATCAACCGCAATCAAACGGTCACTGTCTCCATCAAAGGCCAAACCGATAGCTGCACCACTTTCTTTGACCAGTTCTTGAAGGGCTTCTGGGTGTGTAGAACCAACATTAAGATTGATGTTAAGACCATCTGGTGTTTCCCCGATAACTGTCAACTGAGCACCAAGGTCTGCAAAGATTTGACGGGCACTTGTAGACGCTGCACCATTGGCTGTATCCAAAGCAACCTTCATTCCTTCAAGGGGAGTTCCAGTTGAAACCAGATAGCTTTCATACTTACGCAAACCTTCTGGATAATCTACCAAAGTTCCCAAACCTTCTGCACTTGGACGAGGAAGAGTATCTTCCGCAGCATCTAGTAATGCTTCAATTTCCGCTTCTTTTTCGTCATCTAGTTTGAAGCCATCACCACCAAAGAACTTGATTCCATTATCAAGGGCTGGGTTATGGCTAGCAGAAATCATGACACCTGCACTTGCTCCTTCAGTTTTGACCAAGTAAGCTACTGCTGGTGTTGCCAGAACGCCTAGTTTGTATACGTGAATCCCAACTGAAAGAAGACCAGCTACCAAGGCAGATTCTAGCATTTCTCCTGAAATACGTGTATCACGTCCTACAAAGACTTTCGGCGCTTCCGTTTCATGTTGACTAAGAACATAGCCTCCAAAACGTCCTAATTTAAAAGCCAATTCTGGCGTTAGTTCTACATTAGCTTCTCCACGGACTCCATCAGTCCCAAAATATTTACCCATTTTTATAAAATCCTTTTTCTATTTTTAATTCGTTTTTGAACTAGTTGCTTTCGTTGACGAAGACGTCTCCGACGAACTGCTTGTGCTTGAACTTGGTGATACTGGTTTTGTAGTCACCTTCATTGTTGTATCAAACGGAGTGATTACTACTGGTAAGACAACCCCGTTGCGGTCGATTGCCTGCAAAGGTACTGAACCACTATAATTACCTGTTATGCGTTCGCTGGTTGGTAAAAGCGCAATAACTTTGTCAATCTTAGCTAATGTTTCCTGGTCAGTTGTGACCAAAACGCGTTCATTCGACACGGTTACACTATCAATTTGTAGCTTGGGATCAATCTGGCTTTGGTCAACTTGTGGCACAACAAGCATCCCATCTCGTTTAACCTTCTTCCCAACTTTCACTGTTATCTTTTGAGGCGTTGCCACAGCGGTCAATCCACTAGGAAGATTTTCAATGTTTAAAGGAACTTCAATCGTTCCAATACTAACATCTGTCAAATCCGCTGTCACCTTGAACTTACGAGTACTTTCCTGCATTTCGCTTGCCAAGGTCACACGATTGGCTCCTGTCAGCACAACAGAAACCTCTGATGCAAATCCGCTAATAAAATACTGGTCATCATCATAGTGAATATCGATGGGAATATTTGCTATCGTATTGGTGTAGGTTTCCGATTTTACCTGCCTTGCGGTATTGCTATTTTGAAAGTTGGTCGACGTTGCATAAATGAATAAGACACAAGCAAAAAAGAGAGATGAAATGATATATAGACTATTTTTTCTCATATTTCCAACCTCCTAGCAAACGGTCCTTGAAACTGACTTTTTCCTCAACTGCTGGCAAAAGAAGGGTTCGTAGCTCTGCTTCAAATTCTTCAAGAGTCAAATCATGCTTGAAGACACCATTGTAGGTAATAGAGATACCACCTGTTTCCTCTGAGACGATGAAAGTCAAGGCATCGGATACTTCTGATAAACCGATAGCCGCCCGGTGTCTGGTTCCAAATTCTTTGGAAATCCCTGTACTTTCTGTCAAGGGCAAATAGGCAGAAGTCACCGCAATCCGATTTTCTCTGATAATCACAGCTCCATCATGTAGGGGGGTATTGGGAATAAAAATATTGATGAGGAGTTCTGCCGAAATTTTGGCATCCAAAGGAATTCCTGTCGCAATATATTCTTGCAAGGTCCGAACCCGTTGAATGGCAACCAGAGCACCAATCTTACGAGGACTCATATATTCAACTGACTTAACAAAAGCACGAATCATTTTCTCTTCCGCACTAATTTGACTAGTAGAAAAAAAATCTGTCGCCCTTCCCAAGCGTTCCAAACCAGTCCGAATCTCTGGAGAAAAGATAACAACCGCAGCAATAACTCCATAGGTGATAATCTGATTAATCAACCAAGAAATCGTTGTTAAACCAAGGATATTGGCCACAACCTGGGCTAATACAAAGATCAAGACCCCACGCACCAAAATCATAATCTTGGTACCAGCTATCGCTTTTGTAAAACGATACAAAACATAGGTCACAATCAAAATATCAAACAGATTGATGGCAATACTCCAAGGACTAGAAAACAAGCTAGTCCAATATTGCAGGTTGGATAATTGTTGAAAGTTCATCTGCTGTCTCCTCTCTGTCCAAACACGTTCCTCTCTATTATACCATTTTTCTGGCATTTTTTTCCCTATCCTACTTCATTTTAAATTAAGGAAAAATATGATAAAATAAACTGACTAGAAAAAACAAAGGAGAAACCATGTCTCAACTCTATGATATTACCATTGTAGGTGGTGGTCCTGTTGGGCTTTTTGCAGCCTTCTATGCCCACCTACGCCAAGCCAAGGTCCAAATCATCGACTCTCTTCCACAACTAGGTGGACAACCTGCTATTCTCTACCCTGAAAAGGAAATCCTAGACGTACCAGGTTTCCCAAATTTGACTGGAGAAGAATTGACCAACCGCTTGATTGAGCAACTAAACGGCTTTGATACCCCTATTCATCTCAATGAAACGGTTCTTGAGATTGAAAAACAAGAAGAAGGATTTGCCATTACAACTTCTAAAGGTAGTCACCTGACTAAAACAGTTATCATAGCTATGGGTGGCGGTGCCTTCAAACCACGTCCTCTGGAACTAGAAGGCGTTGAAGGCTATGAAAATATCCACTACCACGTTTCCAACATTCAGCAATACGCTGGTAAGAAAGTGACGATTCTTGGTGGGGGAGACTCAGCTGTGGATTGGGCTTTGGCTTTTGAAAAAATTGCGCCAACTACCCTTGTCCACCGCAGAGATAATTTCCGTGCCTTGGAACACAGTGTCCAAGCCTTGCAAGAATCATCTGTAACCATCAATACCCCATTCGTCCCTAGCCAACTCCTTGGAGATGGAAAAACGCTTGATAAACTTGAAATCACAAAAGTTAAATCTGATGAAACCGAAACGATTGACCTAGACCACCTCTTTGTCAACTATGGTTTCAAATCTTCTGTCGGTAACCTCAAAAACTGGGGGCTCGACCTCAACCGCCACAAGATTATCGTCAACAGCAAGCAAGAATCCAGTCAAGCAGGTATCTATGCTATCGGTGACTGCTGCTACTATGATGGAAAAATTGACCTGATTGCGACAGGACTGGGAGAAGCTCCAACTGCTGTCAACAATGCCATCAACTACATCGACCCTGAGCAAAAAGTACAACCAAAACACTCAACCAGTTTATAAAAAAGAACCACGAGTCACATAGGATTCGTGGTTTTATAGTTCATCGGCTAATTTATTTATCTTTCTGAGTCTGTGGTTGACACCACTTTTGGTCAGAGGGGTGCTGAGGCTATCTGCTAACTGCTGGATAGAGTAATCTGGGTGCTGAATCCGCAACTGCGCTACTTCCTGCAAATCCACTGGCAGATTTTCTAAGCCCATAATATCTTTGATTTTACTGATATTGTTGATGGTCTTCATGCTGGCAGAAACTGTCCGAGCGATATTAGCTGTCTCGGCATTGTTGGCCCGATTGAGGTCATTACGAGTTTCCCGCAAAATCTTTACTCTCTCAAAATCATCGCGCGCCTGCATAGCTCCGATGACAATCAAGAAGTCCATAATATCTTCGGCACGCTGGAGATAGGTCACAGCCCCCTTTTTGCGCTCAAGCACCTTAGCATCCAGTAAAAATTGCTGGAGAAGAGAGGCAATCCCTTGCGCGTGGTCTAGATAAACAGAACTGATTTCCAACTGGTACTTACCTGATTCAGGGTCACGAATACTCCCATTTGCCAAGAAAGCACCACAGAGATAAGCACGGCCTGCTTCCTCATCCGATAAAATTGCCTCATCAATGCCTGTTTCCAGGCCAAAGAAGGAGTCCGCCAAGTGCAAATCACTCAGCAAGTCCTGTACCTTTTCATCTGTAAAAACAGTATAGACCCGATTCTTGCGAAGATTGCTCCTTTGGTGATGGCGAATCTCTGATTTGATTTCATAGAAATGGAGAAAGGACTCATAGAGGTGACGAGCCAGTTTGGCATTTTCTGTCACGACAGATAAGGTCAAACCCGAAGTTGAGAGACCGATACTACCAGACATCTTGATAATGGCAGATAATTCATGCCGGCTCAGATGGTGTTGACCTAGGATTTCTTCTTTTACTGCTACTGTGAAACTCATTTTCTCACCTGTATAATCCGCATCAACTCATCCACAATCAAATCCCCATCGTGGAAGGCTCCTCCATTTTCCAGGCGAAGGAAGTTAGATGAAATCACACGTGGAACTTGCTTACAAAGACCAGAAAAGTCATGCTCCACCTGCACCAAGTATTCATCAAAACGGTTGGAATTCATATATTCCTGAGGCACTTTTTCGATATTCACCAAGACAGTATCAATAAAAGGTCGGCCAAGGTGACGATGCAAGACTTCCACGTGATCACTATCTGTAAAGTGTTCCGTCTCCCCACGTTGGGTCATGATATTGCAGACATAAGCTATTTCTGCTTTTGTTTCCAAAAGCGCTCGACCAATTTCCTTAATGACAATATTGGGCAAAATAGAGGTAAAGAGGGAACCTGGCCCTAGGACAATCATGTCACTTTCAAGAATGGTCTGCACTACTCGACGGCTAGCCAGAGGTATATCATCATTGAGAGTATTGGTCACATAGACATGGTCAATCATGCCCGGATGGTCTGCAATATGACTCTCGCCAGCTACTTCCGTCCCATCCTGAAAGACTGCATGAAGAGTCAAAGGATGGTCACTTGAAGGATAAATCTTGCCTGTTGTATGGAAAAATTTACTCATCAACTGCATGGCATTATAGGTCGAACCCTGCATTTCTGACAGACCTGCAATAATGAGATTTCCCAGCGGATGACCAGCAAAGGCTCCGGCATCCTCAGAAAATCGATACTGAAAGACTTTCTCATAAAACTTAGGCATATCCGACATAGCTACAAGGACATTGCGAAGATCGCCTGGCGGTGTCAACTGCTGCATATTTTTTCGGAGTTCACCTGAAGAACCACCATCATCTGCCACCGTCACGATAGCAGCGATTTCCACATCTTTTTCCCGCAGACTTTTTAGAATGACGGGGATCCCAGTCCCTCCACCAATCACCGTTATCTTTGGTTTTCTCATGAACGGTTTACCGTTTCCTTTCTTCGGTCTTTGTCGCGATGCCCTTCATTGACAGGCCAATTCTTGGATAAGTCTTGCGCCAAGCGTTTAGCAAAGGCCACACTACGGTGTTGTCCACCCGTACATCCCATGGCAATAGTCAAAACTGACTTCCCTTCCTTTTGATAACTTGGTAAAATCGGCTCAATCAAGGCCAATAAATGTTGATAAAAGTCTTCTGACTCAGGATGGTTCATGACATAATCATAAACAGGTTCATCCACACCCGTTTGGTTTCTCAGTTCTGGAAGGTAATATGGATTTGGCAAAAAGCGCACATCGAAGACTAAATCTGCATCAATCGGGATTCCATATTTAAAACCAAAAGACATGACTTCGATACGGAAAGACTGGGCTTGCT
Source organism: Streptococcus sp. 959 (assembly GCF_013277075.1). Taxonomy (GTDB): domain Bacteria; phylum Bacillota; class Bacilli; order Lactobacillales; family Streptococcaceae; genus Streptococcus; species Streptococcus pseudopneumoniae_C. The sequence continues at coordinate 108,171 of NZ_VMMF01000017.1, read as the reverse complement.
CTTGATCTGAAAACTGCTCTGCAATGGTTTTACGCAGTTCACGTGGAGTGAGTTCAGTTGTATCCACCACATTTTGGCTCATATTTTTCAAAGGTGCCAAGAGTTCACGTTCCAGCTTGATTCCATCCAAAATACGACCATCTGCCGCTAGCGGGTGACTCCGTCTGGTTTCCTTGTAACGCGCCACCAATTCCTTATCAGCTGCATCCAAAAAGAGAATTTTAAAGTCCAGTTCTTCCTTATTTTCCAACTCATCCAAAACAGTTTGAATCTCTAAGAAGAAAGAACGGCTACGCATATCCACTACCAAGGCCAACTTATGATCATCATCTTTGGTTTCAACCAACTGCAAAAACTTAGGCAAGAGGGCTGGTGGCATATTATCAATGGTAAAATAACCTAGATCCTCGAAGGACTGAATGGCCACAGTTTTGCCTGCACCACTCATCCCTGTCACAATCACCAAGTGAAGTTGTTTCTTTGTCATCTTTTTCTCCTTATATCAAAAGAAGTTTGGCAGAACCAAACTTCAACTAGCTTATCCAATCTCTGCGATGACTTCAATTTCGACTTTTACATCACGAGGAAGACGAGCTACCTCCACAGCTGAACGAGCTGGAAATTCCTCTTTAAAGGCCGTTTGGTAAACCTCATTAAAAGGAACAAAGTCGTTCATATCGCTCAAGAAGCAAGTTGTTTTGACAACATGGTCAAAGTCTGTTCCTGCTTCTGCCAAAATAGCACCAATGTTTTTCAAGACTTGTTCTGTCTGTTCTTGAATGGTTTCTCCAACGATTTCCCCAGTTTCAGGAGAGAGGGGAACTTGACCACTAGCAAACAAAAGGTTGCCAACGATTTTTCCTTGAACATATGGTCCGATAGCCTTTGGAGCTTTGTCTGTATGAATTGTTTTTGCCATTTTCTTTACCTCACAATTTTTCTAAGATTGCATCCCAAGCTTGGTCCATCCCTGCCTTACTGACAGATGAAAAGAGGATAAAATCGTCACTTGGGTCAAAGTTTAATTTCTTTTTGATTGCTGATTCATGCTTGTTCCATTTACCACGAGGAATCTTGTCCGCCTTGGTCGCAACGATGATAACCGGAATCTCGTAATACTTGAGAAATTCGTACATCTGTACATCATCTGCTGACGGGTCATGACGGAGGTCAACTAGACTGACTACTGCACGGAGATTTTCCCGAGTCGTTAAGTACTCCTCAATCATGCGCCCCCACTTTTCACGTTCCTTTTTGGAAACACGGGCATAGCCATAACCCGGTACATCCACAAAGCGCATCTTGTCGTCGATATTAAAGAAGTTGAGAAGCTGGGTTTTACCAGGTTTTCCTGATGTACGAGCGAGATTCTTGCGATTGAGCATAGTGTTGATAAAGCTGGACTTACCAACATTTGAACGCCCTGCTAAGGCAATCTCTGGCAGTTCATCCTGCGGATAGTGGGATTTATTAGCTGCACTGAGCAAGATTTCAGCATTGTGTGTATTAAGTTCCATAGTCTCCTCTAGGCTGTTTCTAGGATTGGTTTATCCGTTCCATCGACAGCTTCTTTTGTGATGCGGACCAATTTCACATTTTCCTGACTCGGTACTTCAAACATAACATCTAGCATGGTTTCTTCGATGATGGAGCGAAGTCCACGCGCCCCTGTCTTGCGTTCAATGGCTTTATTGGCAATCTCTTGAAGAGCTTCGTCGTCAAATTCCAACTCGACATCATCATAAGAAAGCAAGGTTTGGTATTGTTTCACCAAAGCATTTCTTGGCTCTTTCAAGATGCGAACCAGGTCATCAACGGTCAATTGCTCAAGAGCAGCAAAGACTGGCAAGCGTCCAATTAACTCTGGAATAATACCAAATTTTTGAATATCTTCTGCGATGATTTCCTGCATGTAGGAGCTGTTTTCGTCAATCGCCTTGTTATTTTGACCAAATCCGATGATTTTTTCACCCAAACGTTGTTTAACAATTTCTTCAATGCCATCAAATGCACCACCCACGATGAAGAGGATATTTTTGGTATCCACTTGAATCATCTCTTGTTGTGGATGCTTGCGTCCACCTTGAGGTGGCACGCTAGCAACGGTTCCCTCGATAATCTTGAGAAGGGCTTGTTGCACCCCTTCACCAGAAACGTCACGTGTGATAGATACGTTCTCGCTTTTCTTAGCAATCTTGTCAATTTCATCCACGTAGATAATCCCGCGCTCTGCACGTTCGATGTTAAAGTCAGCAGCCTGCAAGAGTTTGAGGAGAATATTTTCCACATCCTCACCCACATAACCAGCCTCAGTAAGAGCTGTTGCATCCGCAATCGCAAAAGGTACATTCAAGCTCTTAGCCAAGGTCTGAGCAAGGAAAGTTTTCCCTGAACCAGTTGGGCCAATCATCAAAATGTTTGACTTCTGCAAATCCACATCTTCTGACTCTTCACGCGTATCGTGGAAATTGATACGTTTGTAGTGGTTGTAAACCGCCACTGCCAAGGCACGCTTGGCACGATCTTGACCGATTACATAATGGTTCAAGATATGGAGGAGTTCGATTGGTTTTGGTACCTCAGACAAGTCTGCTAAAACTTCCTCAGCCAACTCCTCACGAATAATTTCCTGGGCTAACTCCACACATTCATTGCAGATAAAGGCGTTGTTGCCTGCGATTATTTTTTGTACTTCTTCTTGGCTTTTGCCACAAAATGAGCAATAAACCATCATATCATTATTCCTATTTGTAGGCATGATTTCCTTCCGTTCTATTCTATACTGTCATTCTATCTAAAATAAGGTCATGTAAAAAGCATGGATACTATTGACCAAATTGGTAAAGGCATTTAACAAGAGCAGGACAGAAAGTCCATAACGCTTTTTACGAAAAGCCTGTGCTCCAGCAAGCAAGCAGACCAAACACAGCATGGCTGTGAAAAAACCAAATATACTACGTTCCATTAGACTTCCTTTCTCTTGCGGTATTGGATGGTAAAATCATAAGGATTTTTCTCATCTTTAGTATAGGATTTGCTTGAAACTGTCTCAAAAAGGGACAAGTCAAACTCTTCAGGGAAATAGGTATCTCCCTCCACCCGAGCATGGATTTGAGTGACAATTACTTCATCCAAATAGGGTTCAAAAGCCTGAAAAATCTGCTTTCCACCTATAATATAAAGATTCTTATCTTGAGCCTGATACCAGTCCAAGACAGACTGAACATCATAAAAAGTAGTAACCCCGTCTATCTTTTCTTCAGAATTACGCGTCAAAATCAAGGTCTCCCGTTTTGGAAGCAAGCGACGCCCCATCCCATCAAAGGTCACACGCCCCATCAAGATAGCATGATTCAGAGTTGTTTCTTTGAAGTGTTGTAATTCTGCTGGCAAATGCCAAGGCAGACGATTGTCCTTACCAATCACACCCTCTTCATCCTGGGCCCAAATAGCTACGATTTTCTTAGTCATGCTTCCATCCTTTTCACTGATAGTACTATTTTATCAAAAAACTCAAAAAAAGACTGGTTTGGAATAGCCTACAGAATAGAAAAAATCTGTAAGAAATTTCCTACAGATTTATCTATGTTGCCTTATTTCTTACAAACCAGGTGCTTGTCCAAGTTCTGCAGCAAGCATCCAGATTGTTTTATCCGTTTCAGTTTTAGCATCTGCAAAGATACCGTTTGTCACATCGTCACCCTCTTCATCAGTAACATCCAAACCTTTTTGGAAGAGTTCTGACAAGTAACGGTAGATAACAAGGACACGTTCCAAGCTTTCTTCAACATTGCGGTATTCACCAGCTTCTTCTTCGATTTCACTATTTTGAAGGAATTCTGTCAACGTAGAGAATGGGCTTCCTCCAAGTGTAATCAAGCGTTCGCTAATTTCATCCAATTGACCATCAAGAGCATCCATGTACTCATCCATTTTTGGATGCCATACAAGGAAACCACGACCACGCATGTACCAGTGTACTTGATGCAAAGCAACGTGGGCTACGTACAAATCAGCAACAGCTTGGTTCAAGACTTCCTTTGTTTTTGCCAATGCTACTGGTGCTGCTTTTGTTAATGATGTTACGTCTTTTACTGCTTCTTTTTTCAATTCTACCATTGTTTTTACCTCATTCATTATTTTTTGTAACCACTTCTTAATGATTACTACCTTAGTATACTACTAAGAAAAACCAATAGCAAGCCAAAAGACTCACATGAGAAAAGTTGCAATAGACTGATAATTTAAGAATTCTGTAGAGTTTTTTTGATTCAATTTCATGTCCCTTTTCTTCAGTAAAGCAAAGAAAAAGAGGATGCAATTTTCTTGCACACTCCTTTCTCAACTTTATATCTTAATACCAAACGCTGACATCAACACGACCACGAATTCCTTTTAAGTATTCAGATGAAGTATATTGCCATCCTTTTTCACCTGAATAGTGAGGATTATTCCAATCAAGTGCATCCGTATAGGCTGCAACCCAGTTGACATGTTGTAAAATATCTGGATGATTCAAACGAGTTTGCAAGAGTTGACGATAACTATAAACTTTCACATTTTGATACCCAGCCTGTTTCATTGTTGCCATATACTTGTTGATAATCTTGACCCAAGTTCCAGTATCACTTGGAGCTCTCTTGGTCTTATTTACATATTCCCAGTTCTCAACATCGTAGTAGATAGGATAAGACAAGTTCATATTATATTTTTTCAAGAGTTCAATCGTCTGATTGGCATCATTCTCAGCATCGGTCTCATTTTCTGCATAGGTGTAAAGATAGACACCATAAGGAATACCCAAACGATTAAGTTCTTGAATATTATGAGCCAGTTCTTTATCTTCTACACCACTATAACCCAAACGAACAATAACACCATCTACTCCATTATCATCGATGACTTTCTTCCAGTCACTGATACGACCATTGTGCTCGCTAACATCGATAACCTTTTTAACTTGATCAGTCCCAACTTGTTCTTCACGATGGTTAAAGAAATAACGTCTACCATTTCGATGAACCCAGCCAACATTCAAGTCTTTCTTTTCTTTTAACTCACCTGAGTCAGAAAAAATATAGCGAGCATCATTCATGACTAATTCACCAGTAGCCATAGCACCACTTTCTGTCAAATAGTAGTTACCCTGCCACTCATCTTTAGCCATGTAACCCCACTTCTTGAAATAGTACCACTTGCCATCTACCTTTTGCCACTGCTCATTAGCATAAGAACCATCGGACTTAAGGTAGAACCAAGTCTTATAATGATTATCGTAAAGCCATTCGTTCTGCATCATGGCACCTTGACCATTCAAGAAATAATTTCCTTGCCACTGACTTTTAGCCATATAACCCCATTTCTTGAAATAGTACCATTTGCCATTAATTTTCTGCCATTCTTGATTTGCATAAGAACCATCAGCCTTGAGGTAGAACCAGCTCTTATAATTGTTATCGTAAACCCACTCATTTTTAGCCATGTAACCACCCGCTTTGAGGTAGTAGTTTCCATGCCATTCTTTTTGGGCATAACGACCATCTGCTTTTATATAGAACCAGCTATTGTAGCTAGTATCGAAAATCCACTCACTCTTAGCTTTTGACCCATCTGCCTTTACATAGAAGTCGCCTTCCCAGTGTGCCGATGTGGAAGTTGATTTGCTTTCCTCTTTTTGACTACTAGCTCGTGTCTCTTTAGCTTCTTCCTTTTTCTCTTCCTCTTTTTGACTTGTCGTCGTTTCTGATTTCTTTTCCTCAGCCTTACTAGAAGAAGTCTGGATGCTACTTTCTTCCGAAGATGCTTTCACTTCAGTTTCATTTGCAGCAACATGACTAACTGCCAAGCCTAGTAAAAAGATACTTGCTAATCCAATTTTTCCAATCTTTGTTTTCAATCTTTCCTCTCCTATAAAAAATGGAACAGACATCTCAATGCTGTTCCACCTAGCTTTTGCTACTTACTAATTATTTTACAAAGTCAAGCAAAGCCAAGAAGCTTTCAGCCTCAAGTGACGCACCACCAACAAGGGCACCGTCAACGTCCGGACAAGCCATGTATGAAGCAACGTTCTCAGGTTTAACAGAACCACCGTATTGAACACGAACTTTGTCTGCAACTTCTTGACCAAAGTCAGCAGCTACAACGTCACGAACAACTTTACACATTTTTTGTGCGTCGTCTTGTGAAGCTGATTTACCAGTACCGATAGCCCAGATTGGCTCGTAAGCGATAACTGATGCAGCAACTTGGTCAGCCGTCAATCCAGCCAATGCAGCAGATACTTGAGCACCTACGAATTCAGCAGCTTTACCAGCTTCGTAAGTTTCAAGTGACTCACCACAACAGATGATTGGAAGCATACCGTTTGCAAAGATTGCTTTTGCTTTTTTGTTGATATCTTCGTCAGTTTCATGGAAGTAGTCACGGCGTTCTGAGTGACCGATAACAACGTAGTCAGTACCGATTTCTTTCAAAACTTGTGGGCTTGTTTCACCAGTGAAAGCACCTGCATTTTCAAAGTAGCAGTTTTGAGCAGCAACTTTAAGGTTTGAACCTTTAGCAGCAGCAAGAACAGTTGTCAAATCAAGAGCTGGAGCTGCTATACCTGCTTCAACAAGATCTGATGAAGGAAGTTTTGATGCAACTGCTTCAACGAATGCTTTAGCTTCTTCTGGATTTTTGTTCATTTTCCAGTTACCAGCGATAAATGGTTTACGTGACATTTCACATACCTCTTTTTTCAATTTATTTTCTATTTATTTTATCACAATTAGACACAGCTTGCAAATCTTACTCAAATTTCAAGCCTACTGACATGGATTAATCCTTCCAGAGGTCCATAGCATTTATGAAATCTGCCGATACCTGTGTCAACTGAGGATTGCTTGCTTCTCTCTCTGCCCGTTTAGCCTCGATTTGAGCCACACTTTTGATGCCTTCATGGCGCCAGTTTCTCAAAATCGCCTGAATGTACTTCCAGTTTGGTTTGCCATTCAAAACAGCTTCACGAAGAGCTTCCTTAATCAAGTCAGCACTGGTTCCATCTTCCTTAAGGGTCTTAGTCAAATCCTCGATTTCAAAAGGCGTCAACAAGCGTCCCAGCTCCTGCTGGAAGGTTTCCACCAAATCCTTGAGTTGATTTTGAGGGGTCAACTGGTCTGAACTCGAAGAGCTAGCTCCAAGCAAGTCATCCAAACGTTCCAAGGCTAGACTAGCATCAAAGAGCAATTCAATTTCGCCATTTAATTCGATAGTACGATATTGGATAAGTCCCCTCTCTGTCAAGTTGGAAATGGATTGGTTGACATCCGAAATTTCCTTACCAATCCTTTCAGCAATCTGACTTGGCGACATTTCTTCCAAACCTGTCGTATTTTGCAAATAGAAAAATTGCCAGACCAGAAAATCGTCGCTGGAAGGAAAGAGTTCCTTAAAATGCAAGAGCAGGGCACTCGGTAAAACCAAGTTCCCTGATTTAAAAGCGTCTAAATATGTCATAATTCCTCTTATAAATACCCATATGCAGATGCATCATCTTCTATCTTTCTCCAGTCAAAAGGCGTCTCCTGATAGACAGCATAGTTTACCCAGTTACTGAAAAATAGGGCTGCTGATGAAGACCAACAAAGACAAGGTGTCTGGTTGACATCATTATCCTTAAAGTAATTTTCTGGAATATGAGGATCCAAACCTGCATCACGATCTCGGAAATACTCTTTTGCTAAGGTATCACGGTCATATTCCAAATGCCCAAAACTATAAATTTCACGTAAATCACGACTGGCCAAAATCGAAACCCCAACCTGAGGTCCTTCTGATAAAATCTCGAGATTGGTTTTGTTTAAGATCTCTTCCTTAGAAATCTCCGTATGCCGAGAATGAGGAGATACGTAACTATCGTCAAAGCCCCTAAAGAGAAGATGACCTTCCTTTAAGGTGTCCTGAGGATAGATACCCGATAACTTACTGTCCATCTGGTATTTTTCAACCCCATAACGCAGATAAAGCCCAGCCTGAGCCCCCCAACAGATATGAAGGGTCGAATAGACATGGGTCTTGGACCACTCAAGCACCTGACTGAATTCCTCCCAATAGTCCACTTCCTCAAATGGTAAATGCTCAACTGGAGCCCCTGTGATAATCATCCCGTCAAAATACTCATCCTTGACTTCAGGAAAAGTTTTATAGAAAGTCTCCATGTGCTCTGAGCGAGTTGTTTTAGAACGGTGGCTTTCCATATAGAGGAAATCAATATCCAGTTGCAGGGGTGTATTGGCCAAATGGCGCAACAATTGAGTCTCTGTGACCATTTTTTGTGGCATGAGATTTAAGATTAAAATCTTCAAGGGACGGATATCTTGGTGGGCAGCACGTTGATCATCCATGACAAAGATATTCTCTGTCCGTAAAATCTCAACAGCTGGCAATTTTTTATCAATTCGAATCGGCATAACCCTCTCCTAACTGTACTCTTTCAGGAATAATTGCATGTGTTTGAAGTCAAAACTCAAACACTTAGTCCTTTTATTATACTGCAAGAAGATATAGTTTTCAATTATAGTTTTTCTCTAACTAGCTATAGTCTATTTTTATATCCTAATGTAGAGAAAACAGCCCTAGGGACTGTTTTTCATTAATAATGCATGAGAACTTTGTAATCGTAGTCACCGATTTTTTCACGGCCGTTCAATTCATCCAATTCAACAAGGAAGGCACAACCTGCCACAACACCGCCAAGTTTTTCAATCATCTCGATGGTCGCCTTAACAGTTCCACCTGTCGCCAAGAGGTCGTCTACGATAAGAACACGTTGACCTGGCTTAATGGCATCCGCGTGCATAGTCAAGGTATCAACACCGTACTCTTTTTCATAGTCAGCAGAAATGACTTCACGTGGTAATTTACCCGGCTTACGAACAGGGGCAAAACCAATTCCCAACTCAAAAGCAACTGGACAACCCACGATAAATCCACGAGCTTCAGGACCTACAATCATGTCGATTTTCTTGTCAGTAGCGTACTGAACGATTTCACGAACAGCGTAGCTATAAGCATTTCCATCAGCCATCAAAGGACTGATATCACGGAAGGTGATGCCTTCCTTTGGATAATTTTCAATTGTGGCAATATAATCTTTTAAATTCATCTTTTTCTTTCTTTCAAAGTTTTTACTCTCTATTATACCATATTTTCTGTGAAAGAAGAAGAGGAAACAGTATTTCATTTGCTACTCACTCTATGAGCTAAATTAAGATAACTATTTTTATCTAAACTATAACTCACACACAAAAACGAGCACTTTCGTACTCGCCTTTGTTTATATACTACTGATTAAAGTGAGTTTACGTCAACTTTGATACCAACACCTTGAGTAGTTGTGATAGTCAAGTTTGTTACGTAAGTTCCTTTAGCTGTAGCTGGTTTTGCTTTTTGGATTGTTTCGTTGAAAGCTTTAAAGTTTTCAACCAATTTTTCAGCTTCAAATGATACTTTACCGATGATTGCTTGAACGTTACCTGCACGGTCAGCACGGTAAGTGATTTTACCACCTTTAGACTCTTCAACTGCTTTAGCAACATCCATTGTTACAGTACCAGTTTTAGGGTTTGGCATCAAGTTACGTGGTCCAAGGACACGTCCAAGACGTCCAACAAGAGCCATCATGTCAGGCGTAGCGATAACTACGTCGAAGTCCAACCAACCGTCGTTGATTTTAGCAACAAGGTCATCTTCACCAACAAAGTCTGCACCAGCAGCTTTTGCTTCTTCAGCTTTTGCACCACGTGCAAAAACAAGAACGCGTGAAGTTTTACCAGTACCGTTTGGCAATACCATTGCTCCACGGATTTGTTGGTCAGCTTTTTTAACGTCGATGTTCAAGTTGTAAGCAACTTCTACAGTTGCGTCAAATTTTGCAAAGTTAGTTTCTTTTGCAAGTGCTACAGCTTCTTCTACGCTGTATGCTTTTGTGCTGTCGATTTTCTCAAGAGCAGCACGAAGTTGTTTGCTTTTTTTAGCCATTTTCTATTCTCCTTGTAAGTGGTTCAATCGATTTTCATCTCCCACGTCACTTCTCGAAATGATGAAGTCTTGCGGGTTTTCAGTCTATTAGATTCTTTTCCTACGGCCTTAAGTTCCCTTGCTGTACCCAAGTACAAGCTTCAGTCACTTGCCTAGTATGAAAGTAACTAATAGACTGCTGTGAGATTTTCTACTGTGTTATTGATTAGTCAACAACAGTGAATCCCATAGAACGAGCAGTACCTTCGATCATACGCATTGCAGACTCTACGTTTGCTGCGTTCAAATCTGGCATCTTAGTTTCTGCAATTTCTTGTACTTGCGCACGAGTAACTGTAGCAACTTTAGTTTTGTTAGGTGTACCTGATCCTTTTTCAACACCTGCAGCTTTTTTCAAAAGAACAGCGGCTGGTGGTGTTTTAGTGATGAAAGTAAATGATTTATCTTCGTAAACTGAGATAACAACTGGAATGATCATACCAGCTTGGTCAGCTGTACGAGCGTTGAACTCTTTTGTGAATCCCATGATGTTGATACCAGCTTGACCAAGAGCAGGTCCAACTGGTGGAGCTGGTGTAGCTTTACCAGCAGGGATTTGCAATTTTACAAGTTTTTCGACTTTTTTAGCCATTTTTAAATCCTCCTTTGTGGTTTTGGCGGTAATTAGAGATTTTTACCTCCCACAAGTATGCTTTTCACATACCCATCTATTATACACTATTTATCTGGAATTGCAAGAGAAAAGTTTATTTTTTAATCGACGTAATCTCCGCCTTCAAAGCCATAGTATTCTTCCAAGCTGAGACCAGTCTCAGCAATTTCTTTAGCTTCTTTTCCGACATAACGAAGGTGCCATTCCTCAGCCATATAGCCTGTTTCCTTTTCCTTACCTTTGAGATAACGGACAACAAAGCCATAATCAGCAGCATGGTCCAAGAGCCATTGTGCCGCCTTCTCTTCTGTCACCAAATCACCATTTGTCCCAATCACATCAAAGGCTAAGCCTGTCTGGTGTTCGCTATAGCCAGGACGAGCAGAATAACGGTCGGCAGCTTCTTTCCCATCTTGATTGACATAATCTTGATAGAGCTTGGTCTGAGTTTCATAACTTCTAAAGCCACTGTAATGATCGCTGATTGGGAAACCTGCCTCTTGCATAGCTTTTATGAGTTTGACCAACTCAGCCTTGGCTGCTGGATTTTCCCCTGGATTATAGTCTTTAGACAATGGGTAGTGTTTATTGGCTACGATGATTTCATCGTATTTCCCTTGTATGCTATAGTAGTCTCCTTTATTAACCACTTCTGCTTTTTTCTGAGCAGCTCCTTGAGATTTACTGCCGGCTGTTCCATCAGCTTTAGCTGTTTGTTCTGTCTTAGCTGCGCCATCTTCATTTTTTGTTTTTTCTTGTGAACAAGCTGCTAGACTCAAGGCTAGCAAGGCTGTCAAGATAAGGTATCTTTTCTTCATTTCTACTCCTTTATTCTAATAGTTTATCTACTTCTGATGATAAACGTTCGACTAATCTTTTAATCTCATCCGGTTTTGCTTGGCAGGTTTCTGCTGTCATTTCTTCAAAAGGAACCCACCAAACTGGCCCACGCCCCTTGAGTCCGTGACCATTCATATCACCTGTTCGTCTAGGAAACAGATGCCAATGAAGATGGGCATCACCATTTCCTAGCAGTTCGATATTCATTTTCTCAGCAGCAAAAGACTTGGCAACTGCCTCTTGGACCACACTCATTTCTTCTAGAAAACGGAGTTTCGTTTCCTTTTCTAAATGGTGCAATTCGGTGACATGTTCTTTGGATAGAAAAAGACTATATCCTGCAAAATACTGGTGGTCTCCAACCACAAAATAGCCTGTTTCCAACTCTCTTACAAAGTAAGGATTTTCCCCAGCCTTGATCAGCTCAATTCTCTGGCAAATCAGGCACATATTAGTCTACCAATGCGCTCTTAAGATAGGCATCAACCATACGCTCCGTTGCAACCACCGAGTCAATATGAGTGCGCTCATAAGAGTGGCTAGACTCGATACCAGCACCAAGAAGGGCGTGTTTGACCTCTGCCCCTGCAGACATGGCTGCTGAAGCGTCCGATCCATAAAATGGATAGATATCCAATTTAAATGGAATATCCTGCTCTTTCGCCAAAGCCACCAAGTGTTGACGGAAGTCATAGTGATAAGGACCTGAAGCATCCTTGACACAGATAGACACTGTGTACTCGTCTGTCTGCTGATCATCGCCCATAGCTCCCATATCCACAGCCAGATATTCTACTACCTGGGCAGGAATATTAGAGTTGGCACCGTGACCTACTTCTTCAAAAACTGAAAAAGCAAAATGGGTTGTTACGGGTAATTCAACCTTCTCTTCCTTATAAACACGAAGCAGGTTAAGCAAAATCGCTGCACTGACCTTATCGTCCAAATGACGAGATTTGATAAAGCCTGTCTCTGTCACGACAGTTCGTGGGTCAAAGCTGATAAAATCACCGACTTCAATTCCCAAGACACGAGTTTCTTTTTCATTAGTTACTTTTGCATCCAAACGCACTTCCATATTGTCCTGCGTGCGTTCTGCAGTTCCTGCATCCTTGTAGACATGGCAAGAAGTTTGGTGGATAAGGATGGTTCCTGATACCTTTTGACCTGTGCTAGCTACATGAACGGTACAGTTTTCTCCTTCAATCATGTTCCAAGGAAAACCACCGATACGGTCCATTTTGAGACGGCCATCTGGTTTTACAGCACGGACAATAGCCCCCAGCGTATCTACATGGGCAGTCACATAGCGTTGTTGCTCATCATTTTGACCTTTGATAGTCACATTGACACCGCCCTTGGCTGTACGAACTGGCTGGTAACCAAAAGCTTCTAGTGTCTTGACTAAATAGTCTGAAATCTCACGAGTGAAGCCCGTTGGCGATGCGATGGCTGTCAGTTCTTTCATATATTCTACTGTTTGATTCATTTCTTCACCTCTTTTGCTACCTATTATAACACATTTATCATCGGATAAAAAAAGAAAATCACCCCTGTAGACTTGGCTACAAAAGTGATTTTATACTCAATGAAAATCAAAGAGCAAACTAGGAAACTAGCCGCGGGCTGTACTTGAGTACGACAAGGCGACGTTGACGCGGTTTGAATTTGATTTTCGAAGAGTATTAGTGATTATTCCATTTCAAAAACATCACTTTCTTGCTTGTTTGGTAGAACCAATGAGAGCAAGATTCCGACAATGGCTGGTACCAACCATGGGAGTGACGCCTTGGCAAAAGGAAGAGCGCTGACAAGATTTGCAAGAAAATCAACCTTAAATGAGCTTCCTAATACATTTGCAATGGCAATGGCTGTAACAACAGCAATTGTCAACTGCATGCCTGGTTTTGAAAGAGACACGAATTTGTTGACAATGACAATCATGACGATGGCAATCGTGATTGGATACAAGATAACTAGTACTGGAATTGAGTACTTGATAATTGCACTCAAACCAAGATTTGCAATGGCAAATCCAATCAAGGTAAAGACTGTTGCATAAATCTTGTAGCTGATTTGTGGGAAACGTCCGTTAAAGAACTCCGCTGTTGACACAATTAGACCAACTGTTGTTGTGAAGCAGGTTACAGTAACCATAGCTGCAAGGAAGATTTGAGCTGTTGAACCAAAGATTTCTTGAGTTGCTTGTGACAAGATGTAAACACCTGGTGTTCCACCCTTCATCGCTTCAGCTGGTACTGGGAAATGATTTCCAAGGAAACCTAAACCGATGTAAAGAGCGCTGAAAGCAAGGGCTACAACGATACCAACAACCCAAATAGTTGAAATGTATTCTTTCTTACTTGAAAATCCAAGTTGTTTCAAGGTTTGAACTGCGATTACACTGAAGGCAACCGAAGCAAGGGCATCCAAGGTATTATAACCTTCTAGGAAACCTGTACCAAAGGCAGAAGCTTGATAAGCAGCTGAAGCAGCTTGAGGACTTGTTCCACCGTATTTGATAGCTCCTAAAACAACCAAGATAACAATCAAGATTGCAAAGACTGGCGTTAAAATACGGCCGATACGGTCTAAGATTTTTGATGGATTAAGCGAAATCAGATACGCTGCCACAAAATAAAGAAGGGTAAAGACAATCAAGCCAAGTCCTTTATTTGCATCCGATAAAAGGGGGCTGATCCCTACTTCGTAAGCTGTTGTAGCAGTACGTGGGATAGCAAAGAATGGACCGATTGACAAGTAAAGAACTGATAGGTAAAGAGTCGCAAACCAAGGCGCTATCTTCGTTGAAATCTCGTAGATATATCCTTTAGGATTTAGCGTTCCAATAATAAGGGTCAAGACGGCGATACCGACGCCTGAAAAGACAAAACCTGCGATAGCAGGAAGAAAATGTTCTCCAGATAGAGCACCCAGAGAAGGCGGAAAAATCAAGTTCCCCGCACCAAAAAATATTCCAAACAGGAGTAAACCTGTTAGGGCACCTTTTTTAGCCATGTAAATCTCCTTCATATTTATAAAATACTGACCTAGTATATCATGAATAGGAGTATGAAAAAAGCTTCACGAAGTAAATATTGAATGTTTTCAAGATTCACAAAAATGAGAATTGTCTAAAAATAAAACTCTCCTACCCAGTCCATACCGAGTAGGAGAAAATCTACTGTTTAAAGTTCTTCAAAGGCTAACATGCCACCCTGAACATTGATAACCTCATAACCTTGTTCAGCTAGGAATTGACAAGCACGCGCCGATCTCATTCCAGATTTGCAAATAACATAATGCAACTGGTCCTTGTCCAACTGATCAAAGGTATCAGCCAATTGACTAAGCGGTAGGTTGTGGGCACCTTCTAAATGAAGCGTCTCGAACTCTTCTACTTCTCTCACGTCCACTAGAGAAAGTTGGTCGTTTTGATAAAGCTGGTAAAATGTGTCAAAGGTAATTTCTTTCATTCTTTTCTCCTAAAATAGCTTTAATTCTTTTTTTCAAATCTGGCACCACTTCTGCCTTAAACCAAGGATTTTTAGCCATCCAGATTTGGTTTCGCGGTGAGGGGTGAACTAGAGGAAAATAGTCTGGCAGATAATCCTGATAGCGTCGAACTCTCTCTGTTACCTTGCCACTGACTTTCTCCTGTAAATAGTAGGCTTGGGCATATTGCCCAATCAAGAGGGTCAACTGGATATCTGGTAATTCTTGCAAGAGCTGTGGATGCCATTTTTCGGCAAATCCAGTTCTCGGTGGCAGGTCACCTGACTTAC
This sequence comes from Streptococcus sp. 959, assembly GCF_013277075.1. Lineage (GTDB taxonomy): Bacteria > Bacillota > Bacilli > Lactobacillales > Streptococcaceae > Streptococcus > Streptococcus pseudopneumoniae_C. Next base: position 92,871 of record NZ_VMMF01000017.1, on the reverse strand, counting down.
CATGCCCTGGAAAGTAGAAATCCATAGGCAAAACAGCAAAATAACCTGAATTGTAAAAGGTATCTTCATCCACACCTAGCCACTCCCGCAAGCGGTCACCACTCTTATCTTTCCAGTAAAGACCTGCTTCTTGAGTTTTAAGTCCCGGTGCCTGACCAATGATATTGATACGAGCAGTTTTTGGCGCCGCAAAGAGAGGCTCAATACCGCGTTCTGTATAGCTAGCATTCTGCGGATCCGCCATGATAGCCTGCTTAATTCTTTCGATTTGAGACATCTGTTTTCCCTCCAAAAAGAAGTCCAAGCATTACATCTCAGACTTCTAAGGCTTTATTTGATCAATTCGTAAATAGCTTCGGCATAGATTGCTGCTGCTCGGAAGAGATCGTCCAAGGCGATAAATTCATTGGCCTGGTGCATGGTATCAATAGAGTCTGGGAACATAGCACCGTAGGCAACCCCACGCTCAAGCAAGCGACCGAAGGTACCACCACCGATGACTTGTTCATGACCTTGTAGTCCTGTTTGTTTTTCATAGACATTCAACAAAGTTTGCACAAGTGGATCTTCCATTGGCACATAGTGAGGCGTGTGACCGTGTTCAGAAAGGCTAACAGAAGCAACTGGCAAGTTTTCAAGGATTGACTTGATCTGCTCTGGACTTGTTCCTTTTGGATAGCGGATATTAAGGGCAATCGTATTGTCAGCACTTGTTTCATTGAAGCGGAAGACACCCGCATTCATAGAAAGGGCACCCATCTTTTCATCCACATGAGCAATCTTGAGATTTTCACCCTCATGGTCGTTCAAGAGAATTTTACCAGCGATGTCAAGGTAGTCTTTGGCTGGACCAGCAAAGTCAAACTGGCTAAGGAAGAGGGCTAGGTAAGTCGCACCATTGACACCTGAAGCAGGCATAGCACCATGGGCTGATTTACCAATAATCGTCACCTTGTATTGACCGTTTTCTTCTTGGAGTTCTCCTCTAAGTTTGTGTTCTACAACAAAAGTATCTAGTTTAGCTTTCAAATCAGCCAAATCTCCTGAAACAACAGCTGTTGCTGATTCAGGTACCATGTTTTCACGTAAACCACCTGTGAAGCTGTGAAGACGAGCCGCACCTGCATTTTCTCCTGCAAAGTGGAGGTATTCCGTGATATTGCCTTTTTCACCATTGATGATAGGGAATTCAGCGTCTGGAGAGAAACCGAAGTCTGGTTTCGCAAGTCCTACATGTTCAAAGTAGTAGTCCATGTCTGCCCAGCCTGATTCTTCGTCTGTTCCGACGATGAAACGAACCTTCTTAGAAGTTGGAAGGCCCAATTCTTTGATGATTTTCAAACCATAGTAACAAGCTGTTGTAGGCCCCTTGTCGTCCGAAGCCCCACGCGCATAAAGGCGACCGTCTTTGATAGTTGGGGTGTAAGGATCTGTGTCCCAACCGCTACCAGCTGGAACCACGTCCATGTGGGCAAAGATTCCGAGGACTTCTTCTCCATCACCAAACTCGAAATGTCCTGCGTAGTTATCGACATTCTTAGTTGGATAGCCATCACGGTCAGCGATTTCAAGGAATTTTTCCAAGGCTTTTACCGGCCCAGGTCCAAATGGATGCTCAGCATCAACCTTGCTATCATCACGTTCTGAGTTGATTTCCAAAAGGCTAAACAAGTCAGCCAAAAGGTCTTCTTTGCGTTTTTCTACTTCTGCTGTAAAATCAATTGCTGTCATTTTTTCTTCTTTCTATCTTTTCTCGATGATTTCATCTACTGGCAAGCGGTAGCTTGGTTCCAATTTTTCGTCTGTGTATCCCACTGTAATCAAGAGTTCTGGACGGAAACGGTCTTCGATTTCCAAAACTTCGTTGACTTTTGATTTGTCAAAACCAAGTTCATAGCAACCAAACCTGCATTGAGGGCTAGGTAGTCACTAACCTGTTGTTCATTGTAACGGGCAAATTCAGCAGGCAAATTTTTCATGAAGTATTGTAGTTGCTCTTCAGAAAAGTTATTAGCACCACCAACTCGGGCAATCTTACGAGCACGTTTAGCCAGATCTGTATCTGTAAACAGAGCAATGGTTACAGGCGCTGATGATACCTGTTCAAAGTTCGAACCGTAAGCCAATTTTGCTAATTCGGCATTTTTCTCACGAACCACCACAAATTTCCAAGGCTGGCTGTTGTGGGCGCTTGGTGCCAAGGTTGCAATTTCGATAGCCGTACGCACATCTTTGGGATCCACTGGTTTGTCAGTGAAATGCTTGGTCGCATGACGTTTTTTGTTTAATTCAAGAAATTTCATAATCGATTTCCTTTTCTAATTCTACTGCTTCCATTCTACCATAATTTGAAAGAGCTTGCAGATATTTTCCATGATTAAGTTTTTTTATCACAGGCATAAAAAATATATATTGGTTCATCAAGAAAGTTTCTGATAAACTAGCAGATATCTTACATCTGAATGGAGACATTATGAAAAAATTTAGCCTATTACTAGCCATACTACCATTTTTGGTTGCCTGTGGAAATCAAGCTACACCTAAAGAGACTAGTTCTCAAAAGACAATCGTCGTTGCAACAGCTGGTGATGTGCCACCATTTGACTACGAAGACAAAGGAAATCTGACAGGCTTCGATATCGAAGTTCTAAAGGCAGTGGATGAAAAACTCAGCGACTACGAGATTCAATTCCAAAGAACTGCCTGGGAAAGTATCTTCCCAGGACTTGATTCTGGTCACTATCAGGCTGCAGCCAATAACTTGAGTTATACAAAAGAACGTGCTGAGAAATACCTCTACTCACTTCCGATTTCGAACAACCCCCTCGTTTTAGTCAGTAACAAGAAAAATCCTCTGACTTCACTTGACCAAATCGCTGGCAAAACAACTCAAGAGGATACCGGAACTTCAAACGCTCAATTCATCAATAACTGGAATCAAAAACACACTGACAATCCCGCTACTATCGATTTTTCTGGAGAGGATATCGGTAAACGAATCTTAGACCTCTCTAACGGTGAATTTGATTTCCTAGTTTTTGACAAGGTATCGGTTCAAAAGATTATCAAGGACCGTGGCTTAGACCTCTCAGTCGTTGATTTACCTTCTGCCGATAGCCCCAACAACTATATCGTTTTCTCAAACGACCAAAAAGAGTTTAAAGAGAAATTTGATAAAGCACTCAAAGAACTCTATCAAGACGGAACACTTGAAAAACTTAGCAATACTTATCTAGGTGGTTCTTACCTTCCAGATCAATCTCAATTACAATAATACTCTTCGAAAATCTCTTCAAACCACGTCAGCTTTATCTGCAACCTCAAAGCTGTGCTTTGAGCAACCTACGGCTAGCTTCCTAGTTTGCTCTCTGATTTTCATTGAGTATAAGATATACTAAAAGCGATTGGACCAGCCAATCGTTTTTAATTTGCATTGATTATCTTAGGGAACTCTTACAAAAAATCAAAAAAATTCTTCACATCTTCTACATACCCATACTTTTCTATTAAGCTTGCTAATAGTTCCAGATTGTGCCCCTGATAATTATCTTCACGACGTAGTTCTTCATACATTTCGATAAAGGGAAGACCCTGGGACTTGGCCAATTCTAACTCCACTTCATAAGCATAAGCGACTTTACGAAATTGGATATTTACCAATTCCCCATCTTCAATCTCTATCACGGCATACTGGGCACGGTGATTTTTTAACGCCTCCCAATTAAAATAGGGCATGCCAATCGACCCTGGATTGATGATTTGTTGCCCTTGACTGCCATAACGAAGCAACTGCTTGTGAACATGACCATAGACTGCCACGTCGGTTTCAGCATCTAGGAGTTGATCAAATTTCTCCGTATCATTATCAACCAGTAAGTCACTCCCATAGTTTTTGTCAGGTAAATTATGAGAGAGAGAAAAGCGCAGTCCGTCAACTTCTTTCTTTTCTAGCAAAGGCAAGCTTCGTAGCCAGACAATCGTTGCAGGATCCATTCGCTCCATCAAAAACTGGGTCAATCGCATGAGCTGGATTTCTTGTGGATGTTCCAAACCATATTCGCCATCCAAGGCCTCAAGGACACAATCATCCCAATTACCTCGAACACTTGCCGTTATAGGAAGTCCCTTCAGCAGAGCGACCAGATCATTTGTGCCTGGACCAGGAAGAAAAATATCTCCCAGAAGCCAGTATTCACTGACTCCTTGATTTTTAGCATCTGCAATCACTGCTTCTAGCGCCGTCGCATTGCCATGAATGTCTGATAAAATTGCGATTTTATGTTTCATAATGGTCTCCTTCTGTTTGGTAATTTACACTCTTTTCCGCTACTTGAGACAACTCCACTTCTTCCTGCGGATTCAACTTCCTCTGAACTGCTTCTGCGACCGCTCTTGGCACCCCAACTTCGACAATTTCATCCACACTGGCTTCCTTGATCTTAGTCAAAGACTTGAAATGCTTCATGAGATTCTGCTTGCGTTTAGGTCCCAGACCGTCAATCCCATCCAGTTGTGAAGAAAAGGAGTTTTTGGAGCGCAATTGGCGGTGGAAGGTGATGGCAAAGCGGTGGACCTCATCTTGGATGCGTTGGAGGAGGAAAAATTCTTGAGAATTGCGAGACAGCTCCACCATCTCAAGCGGATCTCCAAAGAGCAATTCATGGGTTTGGTGCTTATCATTCTTTTGCAGACCTGCAATTGGAATATCCAAACCCAGTTCTTCTTGGATGACCTGTTTGGCAATATTAACTTGACCTTGTCCCCCATCAATGACAATCAAATCTGGCGGAGTCAAAGACTCACGTTGAACTCGACCATAGCGTCTGCGGATAACCTCACGCATACTCGCATAGTCGTCCGGTCCAACCACAGTCTTGATTTTGTATTTACGATAATCTTTTTTACTTGGTTTGCCGTTGACAAAGACCACCATGGCTGAAACAGGACTGGTGCCCATGATATTGGAGTTATCGAAGGACTCGATACGAACTGGAGTCGGAATATGGAGCAAGCGTCCTAGATTTTCAATAGCCCCTTGGGTCTTTTCGACAGATTTCTCTAGCAAATTGAACTTCTGCTCCAGACTAACACGAGCATTTTTTATGGCTAGATTGACCAGTTGTTTTTTCTCTCCACGCTGGGGTTTGAGAATCTTGGTATCCACCAAAGCCTTGACAGCTTCTTCATCAATATCCTGCGGAATCAGCACCTCATTAGGAACCAGATGAGATTTTTCTTGATAAAATTGTCCTACATAGGTCAAGAAGTCCTCGTCCGGATCATTGTAGTAGGGAAAGAGATTGACATCACGTTCAATCAGCTTGCCTTGACGAACAAAGAAAACCTGAACACACATCCAGCCCTTGTCCACATAGTAACCAAAGACATCCCGATTTTGGAGATCCTTAGCCATGACCCGTTGCTTGGTTCGAAGCGTTCCAATGGCCTGAATCAAGTCACGGTATTCCGCAGCACGTTCAAACTCCATACTTTGAGCTGCCTTTGCCATCTTCCCCTTGAGGTCATCGATGATTTTGTCATCCTGCCCTTTTAGGAAATCAGAAACCTCCTGAGCCATGGACTGGAAATAAGCCTCATCCTTCTTACAGATGGTGTGGGCCATACATTGACCGATATGGTAGTAAAAACAGACCTTAGAAGGTTGATTGGTACACTTGCGAAAAGGGAAAATTCGATCCAAAAGTCTCTTGATTTCATTGGCTGCCCCCACATCTGGATAAGGGCCAAAGTAGAGACCTCCGTCCTTTTTGACCTGACGAGTGATAATCAAACGAGGATAGCGCTCATTGGTGATTTTGATGAAAGGATAGGACTTATCATCCTTGAGCATGATATTGTATTTAGGCTTATTTTCCTTGATCAGGTTGATTTCTAGAAGAAGTGCCTCAATATTAGACTCAGTAACAATAAATTCAAAATCCACAATTTCAGACACCAGAGCCTCTGTCTTGGTATCGTGACTTCCACGGAAATAGGATCTCACGCGATTGCGCAGATTTTTAGCCTTTCCTACATAGATAATGGTGCCGTTTTTATCCTTGTGAATGTAACAACCAGGGCTGGTCGGCAAGAGCTCTAGTTTTGATTTAATCAAGTTATTCATAGTTCCATTATAGCAAAAAAGTAGGGAAAGATAGTCCCCTACTCATTGGTCTCATATATTTTTCGAAGGTTTGCAACATCCTCTTCCTGAATACCATAAAAGGAACCTGCCGGTTGCATCACAGACTTCTCATCTGTATGATCCAAGCCAATCGCATGGCCTAACTCATGTTCTGCCGTATGGACAATGCGCTCATAGGAATAGCCATAGTCAGGATTGGACAGATAATAATGATTCAGACGCACCGTTACAGACAAGAATTGCCCCGTCAAGAGATTAGTCTGACTTTCCGCCTCTCCTGCCACAGGAGTGTTTCCGTCGTTCATCTCAGTAGCCAAGATATCCGCCTTGCTGGACTCAGTCACAAGTTCAAAGTTAAAAGCACCAGTTTGATTCCAATTCTGAATCGCTTCTATATAAGCCTCTTGGAAGCGTGAATCCATCTGGGGATCCAAGTAAATACGAGCAGAGGCTTGCGGCCACCTTCCTTCAGAATGCTGGTGGTTATCTGTCTGGTTTAACTTAGGCAGTTGCCCTGTTTTTTCCCATTGGTCAATGCTTTGTTGACCAATCTTTACCGACCGCTCTGCCTGCTTCAGCGCTCCTTGGAAATCCCCGTTCAGATACCAGAGAAATCCAAAAGCAAGAGTGCATAAAAACAAAACAATCCAAACCAAGCGCCAAAACAAACGCCAAACAAAAGAAAAGAAAACCCCTATCAAACGAAAAAGCCAGCGCATGTCTCTCCACCTTTCTAGCAAATAAAGACTATTTTACTAAAACAAGCTGAAAGAAAGCTAAATACTGGCTTGTTCATCTTAACGTCCTAATATTTTTTTGACTAACTGAATAGCTTTGTATTTTAAAGGAGATGGATGATAACGGAAAGTTCCTGCTTTACGTACAATATAGCCATTAAAATTTTGTTTAAAACGCAAAACGCCATCACTACCATCAAAAATCCCTTGAATCCCTAGGAAGTTGTATTTAGGTATTCCACGTTTTATACTTTCCAACATAATATATTTTTGAAGTAGCGCAGGGGCATAGAACTTATTAAATTCAGTGTAGGAACCACTAAAGAGATAAGTCGTTTCCTGAGGCATATAAACAAATAAACTCCCGGCTAAAACAATATCTTCTTCTCCATATTTTTCAATCAAGTCTCTCGCTTCTGCTTTTCGAACTTCAAAAGTTTCAAATTGACTAGAATATTCTCTCAGTTGATTTTGTTTTTTCTCAGAATGAGGATTTTTACTCAAATCAAGTCGCAACTTGTCCAAGATTTCTTCTAGTTTACTTTGTTCACCTTGCAATTTGCTCATATACTCCGAAAAATTTAAGCTTGCTATGAGAAACTCCGCTTGTTCTCCAAATGAATCATAAAAGTGCTCATAATATTCTAAACTTTTATCACTATATTCTCTACGTTCAGAGGTTTCTTTTGTTATATTCTTAAAAATCGATAGTTCTTCACGTTTTAACTTTTTCAATCGAATGCCAAACGTTTCAGCCTTTTTCACCAAGGGTTTACCCTTTTTACTAAAACTTTTAAGCAAATTCTTTTCAGTTAATTCAGTCAAATCTTTATAGTATAACCAATCTGGTTCTCCACCTGGATAACCTGTTGTTAATCCATCAAATTGATAACCTAAATTAGTCAAATCTTGAATAATACTTTTTTTCTCAGCATCTATTGGATTACCTTCACTATCAAAAGTTTGATAAGTTTCATAAGGTTTTACAAGCAACTCTAATACACCATTCTGCTTAGCATATGCTTTTAACTCCGCATAAAAAATAGGAAGGGCTTCTTTTTTCGTATAAATAGGCCCCGAATTGAGCTCCATATGCAGACCACCTAGCATGGGCAAGCTATAAACCAGAGCTGCAACTTGAATTTCTCCTTCTTGTTTCAAAGCAAGGTAAACAATTCGAGCCCCTCTTTTTTCTAATAAGTCCCCCATCTGGACAGATTGCATAAAGGAACGAGAAGAAACCTGATCAGAATAAGTACGAAACTCTTCTTTCGTGAGTGTAGTTAGTGCCATATACTTACTTTCTATGTTTTTTTCTTAATGTTTTACGGAAATCAAGAGCAAGTCTTAACAGAGGATAGAGAGGATGAGTGGGCATTGTAAATTCACCCAAATATTCTTCAATCGTTGGATTAAATTTTTCCTTAAAATGATAAAGTCCACCATTGAGAGAGTTTTCAACACCACCTAAATTTTGCCACACCATACCTCGCTCAAAGGCATAGCGAGCCGTTTCATACCAAGTTAAAATTGGTGCATTGTAACGTTTAAAATCATCATCCATACCAGCATATAGATTGACAGAGGTAGTACCAAATTCCAAACTCAAAGTAGCCGCTAAAGGAATGTTTGATTTTCCCATATTCATATATCCCTGCAAGAAATCTATTTCCTCTTCTAAACGTTCTTTTTCTTTTATATTTTCCTGAACTTTTGAAGGTTTGGTTGCATCATTAAATTTTTCTGCAACTACTCTATTTTTTTCTAATTGTTCTTCTAATTCTCTTAAACGCTTAGAAACATCCAAACTTGTTAGCGTGATATAGGAATCTTCTTTGAAGTTATCTAATAATTTCTTATAATAAACTTCGTTTCTTAAATGAATCTCTTTTCGCTTCTCAGTTTTTTTCATCAACTCCGAAAATGAATCTAATAGTTCCAGTCCACCATATTGAATCTCAAGTCCTTTGTTTCGTGCTGTTCGGATAGCTTGCCTCGTTGATTTAGAAAGTTTATCTTCTTCAAAATTTTCCTTATATATTTTCGCCTGAATACGAGGCTGAATGGTGTCATCCATCTCGATTGTCTGCCCAGACCATTCCACTCCTAATTGCCCTAAAATATCAACAATAGCAAGATTTTCAGGATATTCTGTTTTATCTTGATTGACCAAATGTTGAGATAGACAAATGCTTGGATCGAAAGTAACAAAAACCGCTCTCTTACTGCGAGCATAAGACTTAATAGACTGCAGGACAAACTTTAAAAGTTCTGTATCCCTGTAATCCAATATAGGTCCTCTTGGGATGTAAAACATTTTATACCCAAAAGGGAGGGACTTTATGAGAATACTAGCCACAGCCAGTAACTTCCCCTCTTCATAGACACCAAGTCTCTCATGATTCCACTCAGATTTCACTTTTTCCCAAGCACTGCTTTGTAATAGATTAACCATGGGATGTTCTTTTACAAAACCATCATACTCTGATAATGGTATCCCAAGCTGATAACGATACATATTTTTCTCTCTTTCAACTAGTATCTCTCTACTATTTTACTATTTTCGATTAAAAAGTCTAGCGAAAATAGACTTCCATCATTGTTTTTAAGCCAAGAATAACTATAAATAGTGGTTCATTTATAAAAACTTAGCTCAATCTCTCTTCTAATGTGAAATCGATTGGAAGAGTTGCTAAAAACCGTTCCAATTGTTTTTCCCAGTAGTACCATTCGTGAGTTCCAGCACTATGGCTATAGGTCACATCAAAGCCCAGTTTTTTGAGATTTTTCACTGCGAGATTATTGGCTTCGTACAAGAAATCTTGCTCGCCACACCAAGCCCAAAGCTTGGTCTGTTTATCTGATTTTTTAGCCAGACTTTCAAGAGAATAAGGGCTAGCTGTCCAATCTTTAATCTCCCCAAACACACCTCTCCAATAAGCTGGTGTTCCCAAATTTTGGCTTTCAGGAGAAAAATCTTGAAAGCTAAGAGCACCTGAAAAACTAGCTGCATGAGAAAAACGATTTGTTGCAAGAGCCAATTTGAAACAGCCATAACCTCCCATAGAAAGACCAGCAATAAAGGTCTTTTCACGCTTACTAGTCATATTAGGGAAGAAACGTTTCAAAACCTGTGGCAATTCCTCTGCTAGAGCTGTGTAGTAATCAAAACCATACTTAGTATCTGTGTACCAACCATTGCTGGTATTAGGCATGACAACGATGAGATTGGTTCCTCGAAGCAAGCGTTCTACGTTGGTTCGCTTGAGCCAACTGTTATGATTGCCAGACATCCCGTGTAAAAGATACAAAACAGGGATATCTTCGCAATCTGGTTCTTCCACTCGATTGGCATCGGGGTAAAGAACATTCACCCCCCACTCCATATCTAATACCTGTGAGTAATACTCGATTTTCATTACTGCCATGATTTTCTCCTTCTATTTTCCGATAAGAAAAAGCCGAAATTCGACTTTCCCTCTGTTTATTTCAATGATTATTTTGCTTCCATCACCACTGGTAAAACGGCTGGACGACGTTTAGTTTGATCAAAGAGGTACTTGGTCAGAGTATCACGAACCTTCCCTTTGAGATCTGCCCAGTCAAAGTCATCTCCTTGAAGATAGTCTTCTACCGTTTGGTTAATCAATTCTGAACTTTCACGGAGAATATCGCGGCTCTTCTTAAGATAAACAAATCCACGCGTGTGAACACGGGCCTTAGCCACAATTTTTTTCTCACGACGATTAACGGTAATTGCTACGATGAAAATACCATCCTCTGACAAGACCTTACGGTCACGAAGAACCACATTTCCAACATCACCGATGGCATTTCCGTCAATCAAGACATCCCCTGCCGAAACCGCTCCAGCTGGAACAAAGTCCCCATTCTCATAAGCCATGCTGGTTCCCTTTTTAGGGATGAAAATGCGTTCTGGCAACATACCAACTGCCATAGCAGCCTTAGCATGGGCATCCAACTCACGGTATTCCCCTTGAATTGGGAAGAGATACTTAGGTTGCAAGAGATTGATCATCAACTGCAAATCACGCGCATTTCCGTGACCTGACACGCGCAAGCTTTGAGTGATCAGTTTGACAACCCCGCCAGCTTGGTAAATCATATTTTCCACACGTGCCATGACTGCTTCTTTGGCGATAGACGGAGTCGTTACGATATAGACTAGGTCACCGTCCTTAATTTCCACATAACGGTGGCGACCAATCGACATCTTGCGAAGACCGTTGATAGGTTCACCCATACGACCTGTCTCAAGGATAATCAACTCATGATCTTCAAAGCGAGACATATCTTTTGGCTTAATCAAAAGACTTTCGTTAGCTAGGGATAATTTCTTGAGGCGAATAGCAGTGCGGACGATATTTTCAATATCAAACCCTGTCAAGACCACACGACGGCCTGTTGCATCCGCAGCGTCAAACACCTGCTGGATACGAGAGAGGTTGCTGGCTACTGCCGCAACGATGATACGTCCCTCCCAGTCCGCAATGGTTTGAGTGATTTCATCCCCAACTTCACTTTCACTAGCCACTTGAACATTGCTATCTGCATTGGCTGAATCACTGAGCAGAGCTAGAACTCCGTCACGACCGATTTCTGCCAAACGAGCGAAGTCTGTCGCATAAGATTCACTAGCTGTCTGGTCAAATTTGAAGTCCCCTGTGTAAACGATGCTGCCCTCAGCCGTCTTCAAGACCACACCCAGACTCTCTGGGATAGAGTGGGTCGTACGGAAGAAGGAAACCACAGTCCCTCCAAAATCAATCTCCGTATTCTCATCAATAACATGGAAATCATTGAATTTCTTAACCGCATCATTTCCTTTAACAAAGAGTTTGGCCAACTCAATGGTCAACTCAGACCCAAATACAGGTACCTTGGCTTCAGCCAAGAGATAAGGCAGTGCACCAATGGCATCCGCATGCCCGTGGGTCAAGAAGACACCTGCGATACGGTCGCTATTTTCAAAAAGGTAGTCCATATTTGGAATAACGACGTCCACCCCTAGTTGTTCATTTTCAGGGTATTTTAGACCTGCATCCAAAACGAAAATAGACCCGTCGATTTCAGCGATATACATATTTTTCCCGTTTTCACGTACACCACCAAGTGTTGTTAGACTGATATTACTCATTTTTCCTCCGAAAGCTTAGTTTATCTTGATTATAGGGTTGCTTGCCCTCTTATTCTAAAAGCACTATTACTTTTAGCCGAATCTTTTCCTACCATTATACCATTTTTTTGATGATTTTCAAAATGAAGATTTGTTTTCAAAAAAGAGCTGGTTGCCCAACTCTTTCCTAACTTCTACTCTTTTTCCATTAAAAAGTCATAAATTTCTTGCACGGTACCTAGTGCCATCATTTCTTGGTCTTTAACGGTTTGTTTGAGATTTTGGTAAATCTGACTTTCTCCTATCTCTCGCTTTGGTGCCTCTTTATTGACTGTCATCACACCATCTGTGATCGTCACAAAACCTAGTTCTTCAAATACTTGAATCATCTTGACCAGCAAGATTTGTTGGATATTAAGATAAGCTGCCAAATCTTTCAGCTTATAACGAATATCAAACTCTGGAAACTGATAAATGGTCTTGTACAATTTGGCAAACTGTTCTCTAGTCCCATAACCTGTCAGATAATAGGCCTTGTCAATATCATTTTTGAAATAGACAGCAGAGAAATTCTGTTCCTGAAAAATAGTTTTCAGCAGGGTAATATCCTCAGGAATAGTTTTCACGACAACAGCTTCACTAGTCGCTAAATCTGGCACTTCTCCAGCAAAATCCAAGACTGGAACCCCCTCTGGCAAGGTGGTATTCTTCCCACGAATATTAAAGAGTTGAACACCCTCCACACGCGCATCCACCATCATCAACTGAAGAGCGGTTTGGCCATTCCATTGGTTGACAGACAATTTGACTGCTAACTCTAGATTCTTGGTTTGAGCAAACTCCGTTGCCCATCTGCCTTGTCCAAATGCCACCACTTCAAAACTGGCTTCACCCTTAGAGATTTTCAGTTTGAGATGGGCATTGCCTGCTCCCATAGTACGAGCACTTTCAACCTGAAAATCCTTGATATAAAAGACAGGTTTCTGATTGTCCATTCCAAAGGGAGCTAAACGTTCAAAGTTCTTGACTGTTTCAAGACTCAAAGTCTCCAAATCCAGCTCTTCATCTAGGTTTAACTTATTCTTGCCAGCAGCATCTGCACCTTTTTCACGGACATAGTCTTCTAAAACCTGAGATAAATCTGAGAGTTTCTCAATTTCCAGCGTCATTCCTGCTGCGCCAGCATGACCACCAAATGCAATGAAGAGGTCACGATAAGGATCCAAGGCTTCAAAAATATCGACCGCTTCAACACTACGAGCGCTACCCTTGGCACGACCGTCCTCTATATTAAGAACGATGACTGTCTGCCCTAGTTCTTCCAACAAACGACCAGCCACGATACCCAGAACCCCAGGATTCCAGCCTTCCTTGGCCAAGACCTGGACCTTCTTCTCAGGCTCCACCATGGTCTTAGCTTCTTCATAGATAGACTGAACGATTTCTTTACGCTCTTCGTTTTTCTGATGAATCATAAGGGCAATCTCGTGTGCTTCCTCATCATCAAACCCAGTCAACAAATCAATAGCTGGATTGGGATCATCCAAGCGCCCCAAGGCATTTAAACGAGGAGCAATCTGGAAGCCAACCGTTTCTTCTGTTACTTCATTTGTAGCAATTCCAGCCATGTCTAGCATTTCTTGTAGACCAATGCGCTGAGTATGCCCCAACATTTCCAGACCATATTGCACCAAGATACGATTTTCATCCGTTAGACTTACCATATCAGCAATGGTTCCGATAGCAACCAAGTCAAGCAGTTCCACTTGGACTTCCTCTAAAAGGGCACAAGCTAACTTGAAAGCTACTCCGCAACCAGCCAAATATTTGAAAGGATAATCCGCATCTGGATGCTCAGGATGAACGATGGCATAGGCATCTGGCAAGGTTTCTGGCATGGAATGGTGGTCGGTCACAATGACATCCACTCCCATAGACTGGGCCAATTCAATAGCTTCGTGACCCGCAACCCCATTATCCACCGTCACAATCAAGGAAATCTCTTCTTGCTCGATAAAGTATTTATAAACACTAGCATTGGGACCATATCCATCAGTAAAACGATTAGGCAAGTAAACACGGCACTCGGCACCAAGTTGTTCTAAACTTTCCTTCACAATCGAAGCCGAAGTCATACCATCCGCATCGTAATCTCCATAGATGAGAATATTTTCCCCTTCTTCAATGGCCTGACGAATCCGTTCCACTGCCTTGTCCATATCATGGAGCAGATAAGGGTCGTGCAAGTCCTCCAAGGAGGGTTCTAAAAACTTCTTCAGACTTTCTTGGTCCTGAATCCCTCTCTCAAATAATAACCGAGCTACCTCAGGACCCAGTCCAGCCTTCTTGGCTATCTTTGTAAAATCCGCATCTTCTACCTGCGGGGCAAACTGCCATTCATAAGTAGGTGTTATCAAAAAGACATCCACTCTTTCTAAGAATTCTATTGCTTCATTATAACATGATTTAGGCTTTTTCTCTATCCAGATTGCTTTCTACAAAAATTTTACTAACTTTTTTCTGATATGATTTGACAAGAAAAATCTTTTGGTGTAGAATCATGTTATAAAATCTAACACAAAGGAGATTCCTTATGACTTTAGTAGAATTTGAACACGTCGAAAAATATTACGGAGATTACCATGCACTCCGTGACATCAATCTCCGTTTTGAAAAAGGGCAAGTCGTTGTCCTACTCGGACCATCTGGTTCTGGGAAGTCAACTCTTATCCGTACGATTAATGGTTTAGAGGCTGTTGATAAGGGAAGTCTTCTAGTAAATGGTCACCAGGTTGCTGGTGCCAGCCAGAAAGATTTGGTTCCTCTTCGCAAGGAAGTCGGCATGGTTTTCCAACATTTCAACCTCTACCCACACAAAACAGTGTTAGAAAACGTAACACTCGCACCCGTAAAAGTTCTAGGAATTGATAAAAAAGAAGCTGAAAAAACAGCCCAAAAATATTTGGAATTTGTAAATATGTGGGACAAGAAAGATTCTTATCCAGCCATGCTTTCTGGTGGACAAAAACAACGAATCGCCATTGCTCGTGGCCTCGCTATGCATCCTGAACTCCTCCTCTTTGATGAGCCAACATCTGCTCTTGACCCTGAAACTATCGGCGATGTTCTAGCAGTTATGCAAAAATTGGCCCACGATGGTATGAATATGATTGTCGTTACCCACGAAATGGGCTTTGCCCGTGAAGTTGCTGACCGTATCATCTTTATGGCTGACGGAGAAGTCTTGGTGGATACGACAGATGTTGATGACTTTTTCGACAATCCAAGCGAACCTCGTGCCCAACAATTCCTCAGCAAAATCATCAACCACGAAAGTGACAAAGTCAAATAAGGAGGTGCCTATGAAAAAGAAACTCTTTTTATCCGCATTATTGATTAGCCTTTTCGGCCTTGCTACTGCAAAACCAGTTCAAGCCGATACCAGTGTGGTAGACATTCAAAAAAGAGGCGAACTAGTTGTCGGTGTCAAACAAGACGTTCCCAATTTCGGTTACAAGGATCCCAAGACAGGGACCTATTCTGGTATCGAAACGGACTTAGCCAAGATGGTAGCTGATGAGCTTAAGGTCAAAGTTCGCTATGTGCCTGTTACTGCGCAAACCCGTGGCCCCCTTCTAGACAACGAACAGGTCGACATGGATATCGCGACCTTTACCATCACAGATGAACGCAAAAAACTCTATAACTTCACCAGCCCTTACTACACGGACGCTTCTGGCTTTTTGGTCAATAAGTCTGCCAAAATCAAAAGCATTGAGGACCTAAGCGGCAAAACCATCGGAGTCGCCCAAGGTTCCATCACCCAACGCCTGATTACTGAACTGGGTAAAAAGAAAGGTCTGAAGTTTAAATTCGTCGAACTTGGTTCCTACCCAGAATTGATTACTTCCCTTCATGCTCACCGTATTGATGCCTTTTCCGTTGACCGCTCGATTCTATCTGGCTATATCAGCAAACGCACAGAACTGCTAAATGATAGTTTCAAGCCATCTGACTACGGTATTGTTACCAAGAAATCAAATACCGAACTCAACGACTATCTTGATAACTTGGTCACTAAATGGAGCAAGGATGGTAGTTTACAAAAACTCTATGACCGATACAAGCTCAAACCATCTAGCCATACTGCAGATTAAGGAGGATACCCCATGACAGATTTATCATCTTGGACAGCCTATTTTCAGGATTTTGGACAATTTTTCAATGGTTTCCTCTTCACTCTTGCCCTAGCGATTGGATCCTTTATCCTAGCCATGGTTTTAGGCATCTTCTTTGGAGCCATGTCAACCAGCAAACGTCCGATATTGAGAATTTTGGCTCGCATCTTTGTTGAATTTTACCAAAACACTCCCCTCTTGGTGCAGTTTGTTATCGTTTTTTATGGCCTACCTCTTATCAGTGACCATATCATCATGATTCCGATTTATTGGACGGCTGTTCTCTGCGTGGGACTCTATCACGGAGCCTATATCGCCGAGGTTATTCGCTCAGGAATTCAGTCTATTCCTAGCGGTCAGATGGAGGCTGCCTTGTCGCAAGGTTTTACCTATATCAGTGCTATGCGCTTGATTATCTTGCCTCAAGCCTTCCGTATCATTCTCCCTCCTTTGACCAACCAAATCGTCAACCTCATCAAGAACACCTCAACAGTCGCTATCATCTCTGGAGTAGACTTGATGTTTGTGACCAAATCTTGGTCAGCTCTTAACGGAAACTACATTCCAGCATTTTTAGGCGCTGCCCTTCTCTACTTTTCTCTATGCTTCCCTGTTGCCCAGTTTGGTCGCAGGATGGAGCAAGCCAACAAAAAAGCCTATTCACTTTAGGAGGTTACTATGGAATCTATTTTAGAAGTTTTGACCCCAGATAACCTAATCTTTATCTTTAAAGGATTTGGCTTGACCCTCTACATTTCTCTGATTGCCATCATCCTCTCCACCCTCATTGGAACTGTGCTTGCTGTCATGAGAAATGGGAAAAATCCCGTTTTACGGATTATCTCCAGCATTTACATCGAGTTTGTACGTAACGTTCCCAATCTTCTCTGGATTTTCACTATCTTTTTGGTGTTCAAGATGAAATCCACACCAGCAGGTATCACTGCCTTCACCCTCTTTACCTCAGCAGCCCTGGCTGAGATTATCCGAGGTGGTCTCAACGCTGTGGACAAGGGGCAATACGAAGCGGGAATGTCGCAAGGATTTACCTCAACCCAAATCCTCTATCACATCATTCTTCCACAAGCTATTCGTAAAATGCTGCCAGCCATCATTTCTCAGTTTGTAACCGTGATTAAGGATACCAGTCTTCTCTACTCTGTTATCGCCCTACAAGAGCTCTTTGGAGCCAGCCAAATTCTCATGGGCCGTTATTTCGAACCAGAGCAAGTCTTCAGTCTTTATATCCTGATTGCCCTCATCTACTTCAGCTTTAACCTAGCAATTTCTAGTCTGTCACATATGCTAGCAAAACGTTGGCAACAAGCAGCAGAATAATAAATTAGCTCTCCAAGTACATGGAGAGTTTTTTTGATGAGAGTAGATACTTATAAAGCTCTATTTGACACCATACTTTTTCTATGATAAAATGTAACAAATTTATTTACAACAAATCAAATCTAAATGAAATGGAATTTTTTATGAAATCACTCAAAGGACTACTTTTTATCATAACTAGTTTTGTCTTGACTATTTTGACTTGGATGAACACTTCTCCCCAATTCATGATTCCAGGACTAGCTTTAACAAGCCTATCTCTAACTTTTATCCTAGCTACTCGTATCCCGATAATAGAAAGCTGGTTTCACGGTTTGGAGAAGGTCTACACCGTCCACAAATTCACTGCCTTTCTCTCCATCATCCTACTAATCTTTCATAACTTTAGTATGGGCGGTTTGTGGGGCTCTCGATTAGCTACTCAGTTTGGAAATCTTACAATCTATATTTTTGTCAGCATCATCCTTGTCGCCTATTTAGGCAAATACATCCAATACGAAGCTTGGCGATGGATTCACCGTCTAGTTTACCTAGCTTATATTTTCGGACTCTTTCACGTATACATGATCATGGGCAATCGTCTCCTTACATTTAATCTCCTAAGTTTTCTTGTTGGTAGCTATGCCCTTTTAGGCTTACTAGCTGGTTTTTATATCATTTTTCTATATCAAAAGATTGGCTTCCCCTATCTAGGGAAAATCACCAATCTCAAACGCTTGAATCACGATACTATAGAAATTCAAATCCATCTTAGCAGACCTTTCAACTATCAATCAGGCCAATTTGCCTTTCTAAAGATTTTCCAAGAAGGCTTTGAAAGTGCTCCACATCCTTTTTCTATCTCAGGAGGTCACGGCCAAACTCTTTACCTTACTGTCAAAAATTCAGGCGACCATACCAAGAATATCTATGACAATCTTCACGTCGGCAGCAAAGTAAGCGTAGATAGAGCTTACGGATACATGATCATAGAAGAAGGACGAGAAAATCAGGTTTGGATTGCTGGAGGCATTGGGATTACCCCCTTCATCTCTTACATCCGTGAACATCCTATTTTAAATAAACAGGTTCACTTCTACTATAGCTTCCGTGGAGAGGAAAATGCAGTCTATCTGGATTTGCTCCGTGACTATGCTCAGAAAAATCCTAATTTTGAACTCCATCTAGTAGACAGTAGGAAAGGCGGCTATCTTAATTTTGATCAAGAAGAAGTACCCGAACATGCAACCGTCTATATGTGCGGCCCTCTTTCTATGATGAAGTCACTTGCCAAACAGATTAAGAAACAAAATCCAAAAGCAGAGCTTATTTACGAAGGATTCAAGTTCAAATAATCAATCACATTCTCCTGGAATTTCCCAGGAGTTTTTTTCTACGCAAATACTTAAAAACACTGCCAGATTTCTCTAGCAGTGTTTTGAGTTTCATTTATCTTAGTAAACTGTTCTTTCAGTTTCTACATCGAAGAAGTGTGCTTTGTTCAAGTCAAATCCAAGTTCAACTGTTGCACCTGTTTGCAAGTAGTCACGAGCATCTACTTTGGCAACAAATTCGTCTTTACCAACTTGGCAGTAAAGGTGAGATTCTGAACCAAGCAATTCAGATACAGAAATAGTCGCTTTCACAACTGATTCTGGGAATGTTTCAAGGAAAGCAGGCTCTGCATTTACGTCTTCTGGACGGATACCGAAGATCAATTCTTTACCTTCATAGCCTTTTTCACGAAGAACTTTCAATGCTCCTTCTGGAACTTTCAAACGGAAACCGTCAGAAACAATTTCGCTACCAACCAATTTCACATTGATGAAGTTCATAGCTGGGCTTCCGATGAATCCTGCTACGAATTTGTTAACTGGGTTTTTGTAAACTTCTTGAGGAGTACCGATTTGTTCAACACGTCCGATAGTACCTGTACCAGCAGGATTCTTAGTTGCTGACATGATAACGATACGGTCCGCAAGTGTCATCGCTTCTGTTTGGTCGTGAGTTACGTAGATAGTTGTAGCTCCGATACGGCGGTGGATTTTCGCAATTTCAGCACGCATAGATACACGAAGTTTTGCATCCAAGTTTGACAAAGGCTCGTCCATCAAGAATACTTTTGCGTCACGGACGATGGCACGACCCATGGCAACACGTTGACGTTGACCACCAGAAAGGTCAGCGGGTTTACGTTCCAAGAACTCTTTCAATCCAAGGATTTCAGCTGCTTCTTGCACACGTTTGTCGATGTCTTCCTTGCTATATTTACGCAATTTCAAACCGAAAGCCATGTTGTCATAAACAGTCATGTGTGGGTAAAGAGCGTAGTTTTGGAATACCATGGCGATGTCACGGTCTTTTGGAGCTACGTCGTTGACAACCACGCCATCGATAGATGCAGTACCTTCTGTGATGTCTTCAAGACCTGCAATCATACGGAGAGTAGTTGATTTACCACATCCTGAAGGTCCTACGAAAACGATGAACTCTTTGTCTTTGATGTCCAAGTTGAAGTCTTCAACTGAGTAGTGTTCGCTGTTTGGATATTTTTTGTAAATATTTTTAAGATTCAATTCTACCATGAGGTGAACTCCTTTTGTCTTTTGATAGTTTTATTATATATGAAAACGCTTTACATTTCTATGGCAAGGTGACCAAAAAAATAAAAAAGTTCTGTGCAACTTGCACAAAACTTTAGAGAATATCTGGTAAAATCAATTGATAACACAGGGTCAGGTCAGTCAATTCCTTCAACTGAAGCCCTGTCAATTCTTCCCATTTATCAATCTTGTACTGGAGAGAATTTCGGTGCAGATAGAGTTGCTGGGCTGTTTTAGTCAGAACGGCACTATTTTCCCAAAGAGAGAGAATGATTTCCTGAATCTGGTCCTGATCCAAAATCATCTGATGTAAACATTCTTTAATGACTCTCAGGTCCACAATCCTTTCTCCCATACTCCAAAGATAGAGTTGTGAAAAGGTATGAACACCTTGGTGACCCTGACGCCACCAAGTCTTAAACAAATCCCGCTCCGCTTTGATCAAGTCGGATAGGGCTTGATGACCTGTTTGAGACCAGACCTGACCTAACATGATGGATAAACGTACTCCAAAGTCATATTCTACGGCTTCCAAGGTATCCATCAAGATAGATCGAACGGATGTGTACTTATCCTGTTGGAGAACAAAAATGTAATCCTGCGCTCCCACCTGAAGCACTGTTTGACAGTTAGGAAAAAGAGTCCGCATCATATCCAGCCAAGAAGCTAGATTTTCCTGCTGAAAATAGGAAAGATGACAATAAACCAACTGAATCTTTTTAAAAGCTTGCGGTGCCTGTCCTTTGCCTTCAATGAGATAAAAATACCAAGGATTGAAGGAAATGGTTTGCTCCTGTTTGGTTAAGAGAGCCACCAGTTGTTTTTCACGCTCGCTAAGACTAGCTTCCTCCAGCAAAAGCCACTGCTGAGAAGCCAAAGGAAGAGTAAGATAGCCCTCTTTCTCTACTGGTTGGTCTGAAATCTGAGCCTCAGGAAACCAGTCTTGTAGTTCTTTTACCATCATATCCTAGCCCTCCACTTTTTGGATGCACCATGAAATCAAGCTCTCAAGACGTTCCAGATTTTCAGTCATATGGAGATAACCCATGACTGCTTCAAAACCTGTGGACATACGGTAAGTCACCACATCAGCATTTTTAGCCTTGGTATGACTATTGGTATTGCGACCACGTTTATAGATTTCTTCTTCTTTTTCGGTTAAGACTTGCTCCTCCAACATGAGGGCAATCAGGCGAGCTTGAGCCTTGGCAGATACATACTTAGTCGCCTCTTGGTGGAGTTTATTAGGCTTTGTCATGCCTTTGAGAATAAGGTGGCGACGAATATACATGGAATACACCGCATCTCCCTCAAAAGCCAGCGCTATCCCGTTAATGAGATTGACATCAATCACGAGTCCACCTCACTCCATCCTTGGTGTCAAGTAGCTTAATTCCTTGAGCCGCCAATTGGTCACGGATTTGGTCCGCTGTCGCAAAGTCACGATTTGCACGCGCTTCTTGGCGTTTTTGAATCAAAACTTCAATCTCTGCGTCCAAAACTTCCTCAATAAAGACAATTCCAAAGACTTCTAACATATCCGCAAGAGCTTCCTTAACACTTGCATCATAGTTGCCAGAGTTGATCCATTTGGCCATTTCAAAGACAACTGTGATACCATTAGCAGAGTTGAAATCCTCATCCATAGATGCTACAAACTTATCTTTAAAGGCCTGTAACTCTTGAGCATCTACAGTCCCAGAAAATGGTTGCTCGTAAGTGTTCTTTAGATACTTAAGATTGGTCTCTGCATCACGCACTGCTTTTTCCGTAAAGTTGATAGGCTTGCGATAATGTTGAGTCGCAAAGAAGAAACGAAGCACTTGCCCATCAAGAGTTTTAAGGGCATCGTGTACGGTGATAAAGTTGCCCAAGGACTTAGACATCTTGACATTGTCGATATTGACAAAGCCATTGTGCATCCAGTAGTTAGCGAAGGTCTTGCCTGTTTTGGCTTCTGACTGGGCAATTTCGTTGGTGTGGTGCGGAAACTCAAGGTCAGCTCCACCACCGTGAATATCAATGGTATCTCCTAAAATCTCAGTTGACATGACTGAACACTCGATATGCCAGCCCGGACGACCAGGTCCCCAAGGACTGTCCCAAGAAATCTCGCCTGGTTTAGCAGCTTTCCATAGAGCAAAGTCTATCGGATTTTCCTTGCGAGCCGTTTCTTCATCGGTACGACCTGAAGCACCCAACTCCAAATCTTCTAAGGTTTTATTAGCCAATTTAGCATAGTTGTGGGATTTTTCCACACGGAAATAGACATCTCCTTGGCTCTCATAGGCATAACCCTTTTCAATCAATTCTTCCACAAAGCGGATGATATCCGCCATAAACTCGACTACACGAGGATGACGAGTTGCAGGTTTGACACCCAAGGCCGTCACATCCTCACGAAAGGCAGCGATGTACTTGTCCGCAACCTCCTGAGGCGTGATACCTTCTTCCTTGGCACGGTTGATAATCTTATCATCCACATCCGTAAAATTGGAAATATAGGCAACCCCATAACCACGATACTCAAAATAGCGACGAATGGTATCAAAGGCTACCGTCGAACGGGCATTCCCCACGTGGATATAGTTGTATACCGTAGGCCCACAAACATACATCTTGACTTTGCCGTCCTCAATCGGGACAAATTCTCGCAAATCACGAGACATGGTGTCGTAAATTTTAATCATGCGGTCCACTCCCTTCTCTATTTCTGACTTTTTCGGCTGAAAACCAGCTCTGCAAAAGGACCAAATTGTCTGAGGCTATCTAGTTGGTAAAAACGCTGTCCTTCCTCTTGGGTAAAGAGGGGAACCCCCTTTCCTAGGATAAGGGGCGCTATCTGAATAATGAGATGGTCGAAAAGATCCGCATCCAAGAGCGGTCCTACCAAGGAATTACCACCAATCACAAAGACATTTTTGCCTTTGTCAATCTGGCGAACAAAGTCCACCACATCCCCAGCTACTGGCTGGTAATTGCTGACAGGCAGGTGCCTATCATGCGTAAAGACATAGTTTTCCGTAGCTTGATAAAAACTTTCTACATCTTGCAAATCTTGGATTTCCTCAAAGGTCCGCTTGCCCATGATGGTGATATCCATTTGCCTGTAAAAGTCATCATAGCCTGTATCCTCTACAGAACCAAGCTGATGCAGCCAGTCTATCCTGTGCTGGCTGTCTGCCAAGTAGCCATCCATGGTGATACAGCCGTAAAAATATACTGCCATTCTTGTAGTTTCCTTTCTAGTTCTACTTTGCCTTCACTTAGCGGGATAGACCCAGATGGTTAGACCTAAGCTAATCAAAGTATTCAGCAAAATCCTTGCTGGACAAGAAAAATAAGCCAGAAAACAGCAATTCCAATCTGTAGCAGAACGGTTCATTCTTAAACATTCAAGCGCCTCTCCTGTCTACTTCCAGCTCAAATGGTAAAGGTAGGCAGAGAGCAGGACCAGAAGACTGAAAATCAGATTTCCTGCACGAAACAAACTGAAAACAGAAATAAGACTTCCTGCCAAATAGAGCGCAAAATACTTATTGTCCTTGAAAAAATCTTTCATTAAAAGTTCCTCAGTTATCGTCCAAAAGCAGTATAGCTGAGCTTGTTCTTCCAAGAATTTATAATTTTGAAGAATAGTAACTCGCTTCTTGCTTGAATCATATAGATATCCTCTACAAACCAGACGATCTGTGACTAGCTTCTTTAGCCTGCTCTAGTTTATTGACGTAATACTCTCGTTTTTCTTCAACTTCGTGAATGACTGGCTCATCCTTCTTACCATGAACACGGACGATCTTGGCAGGAATACCAACAACCGTCACATCACTAGGTACGTCTGCTACAACAACTGCTGCAGCACCGACCTTGGCATTTTCACCGATTTCTACAGGTCCAATGACTTGGGCATGGGCTGATATGAGAGCTCCCTTTCGAACGGTCGGATGGCGTTTGCCACAGTCTTTCCCTGTTCCCCCAAGAGTCACCCCATGATAGAGGAGAACTCCCGTCTCAACAATAGCCGTCTCTCCAATCACCAAGCCAGAACCGTGGTCGATAAAGACACCTGAATCAATCTGGGCACCTGGATGAATCTCAATCTGAGTCCAAAAGCGCCAGAACTGACTGTGCATACGAGCCAGGAGTTTGAAGCCATGCTTCCAGAGAAAATGCGAGAGACGGTGGGCCGCCAAGGCCTTGACACCTGGATAAGTCAGCAAAACCTCCAAAGTGGTGCGGGCCGCTGGATCATTTTCTTTTACGATATCAATGGTTTCGCGCCACCATCCCATACATTTCTCCTTTTCTTATTCTGAATCTTTTGGTGTTTCTGTAAATTCTTTCTTAGGTTTGTGGTCCTTATGATGACGTGGGCGGTGAGGTCTCTCAGACTTTTCACCCTTTTCATCATGCTCAGGTTTTGGCGGACGAGGAAGAAGAGCCTTCATAGAAGCATCGATACGACCTTTTTCATCAATCTTGATAACCTTAACATCGACTTCATCTCCGATTTCGACCAAGTCTTCTACACGGTTGGTACGAGTCCAAGCCATTTCAGAGATGTGTACGAGGGCATCTGTCTTGTCAAAGAGGTTAACAAAGGCACCAAATTTCTCGATACGAACAACCTTAGCGTGGTAAACTTCATCCACTTTAGCTTCACGAACCAAACCAGCAATGATTTCTTTAGCACGGTTAATTGCATCTTGGTCACTTGAGTAGATAGACACATTTCCTTCTTCGTCGATATCAATCTTAACGCCTGTTTCAGCGATAATCTTGTCGATGGTTTCTCCACCTTTACCGATGACAATCTTGATCTTGTCCACATCAATCTTGATGGTATCAATTTTCGGAGCAGTAGGAGCCAATTCTGGACGAACTTCTGGAATCGTTGCTTCAATCACATCAAGGATTTCAAAACGCGCTTTCTTGGCTTGGGCAAGGGCCTCAGTCAAGATTTCTGCAGTAATCCCTTGGATCTTGATATCCATTTGAAGAGCTGTAATCCCGTCACGAGTACCGGCAACCTTGAAGTCCATGTCTCCAAAGTGGTCTTCCAAACCTTGAATATCTGTCAATACTGTATAGTTATTTCCATCTGAGATAAGACCCATAGCAATACCAGCTACTGGCGCCTTGATTGGCACACCACCAGCCATAAGAGCAAGAGTTCCCGCACAGATAGAAGCTTGAGAGGAAGAACCGTTTGATTCCAAGACCTCTGCTACCAAGCGGATCGCATATGGGAATTCTTCTAAACTTGGCAAAACTTGAGCAAGGGCACGCTCACCGAGAGCACCGTGACCAATTTCACGACGACCTGGCGCACCATAACGACCAGTTTCCCCTACAGAGTATTGAGGGAAGTTATAGTGGTGCATAAAGCGTTTCTTGTACTCTGGATCCAATCCATCGATGATTTGAGTTTCACCCATTGGAGCCAAGGTCAAGACAGAAAGGGCCTGAGTTTGGCCACGAGTGAAGAGACCTGAACCGTGTACACGAGGAAGGAAGTCAACAACCGCATCCAAAGGACGGATTTCATCGACCTTACGACCGTCAGGACGTACCTTATCTTCTGTGATCAAACGGCGCACTTCAGCGTGTTCCATTTGTTCCAAAATTTCAGCCACATCACGCATGATACGGTCAAATTCTTCGTGGTCTGCATATTTTTCTTCATACACTGCAGTCACTTGGTCTTTAACAGCTTGAGTTGCAGCTTCACGAGCCAATTTTTCTTCTACTTGAACCGCTTTTTGGAGGTCGCTGTTGTAGGCTGCAATGATTTCAGCCTGTAATTCAGCGTCTACATGAAGCAATTCTACTTCTGCTTTTTCTTTCCCAACAGCCGCAACGATTTCTTCTTGGAAGGCAATCAATTCTTTAACTGCTTCGTGCCCTTTAAGAAGGGCTTCCAACATGATTTCTTCTGACAATTCTTTAGCACCAGATTCCACCATGTTGATGGCGTGTTTGGTACCAGCTACTGTCAATTCAAGGAGAGATTGCTCTGCTTGTTCTTGACTTGGGTTGATGATGATTTGACCATCTACATAACCCACCTGTACCCCAGCGATTGGTCCGTCAAATGGAATATCTGAGATAGAGAGCGCCAAGGATGAACCAAACATAGCAGCCATTGGTGCAGAAGCATTTTCATCATAAGAAAGCACAGTGTTGATGACTTGGACTTCATTACGGAAACCTTCCGCAAACATAGGACGGATTGGACGGTCAATCAAACGCGCTGTCAAAGTCGCATCCGTTGAAGGACGTCCTTCACGTTTCATAAAGCCACCAGGAAACTTCCCAGCCGCATACATTTTTTCTTCGTAGTTGACTTGGAGTGGGAAGAAATCCCCAGTTGCCATCTTCTTAGACATCACGGCAGCAGTCAAGACAGTTGACTCACCGTAACGTACAACAACAGAGCCATTTGCCTGCTTAGCAACCTGACCAGTCTCTACGATTAACTCACGACCTGCAAAAGTCGTTTGAAACACTTGTTTTGTCATTTTAATCCCCTTTGGATTGATGAAATTATACGCCTTGCCTACAAAAATCAAGATACTAAGCCGTCAAGCAGCTCAAAGGAAAATCGGAAATCGAACGACAGAGCGACTGCTCCTAGGCAGATTTATCTTTTTCCAAAGAGTTGTAGGCGTGTTCAATTCTCAAGATACTAAGCCGTCAAGCAACTCAAAGGAAAATAGGAAATCGAACAACGGAGCGACTGCTCCTAGGCAGATTTATCTTTTTCCAAAGAGTTGTAGGCGTGTTCAATTCTCAAGATACAAATCATTAGAAAGATTTGATGCTAAAGCATCTAATCCTTTCACGCTAATCGCTATCAGGCAATTAGCTAAATGCTTTACTAACTCTCTCGTCAAATAACATCGTTTTGACTCGTTCGTGTCTCTAAACCTTACAGTTTAAATGCATTGTATTTTTTAATACCCTCATCTTTGTATCAAGTACGTACAGAGTCTATTTTATCATATTTTTCTTAAAAAGTGCGGTCTTTACCATTAAAAAGGAACCATTCCCCTCACCTGAGAAGAATGGTTTGCTTTTTATTATCCTAGAGACTGATGATTAAACAAGGCATGGGTTGCTTGGTGGATGTATTTTGCTGTTTCAGCATTGTTCATGGTGTAGAGATGCACACCAGCAACATCCTGAGTTACCAAGTCCACGATTTGGTCCACTGCATAGGCAAGTCCTGCTGCTCTGAGCGACTCAGGGTCATGCTCATACTTGTCTAAGATGGCTTTAAATTTGCGTGGAAGGTGGATATTCTCACAAGTCTTCAAGAGGCGGAGAGCCTGATTTCGATTCAGAATTGGCATAATCCCTGCATGAATGGGAACATCAATCCCAGCCAAGATACACTTGTCTTGGAAATCATAGAAGCGCTCATTGTCAAAGAAAAGCTGAGTTACAAGGCTCGAACAGCCTGCATCCACTTTCTTCTTAAGATTTTGAATATCTGAAATCTGATTTGGCGAATCTGGATGCCCTTCTGGATAACAAGCTCCGACAATATCAAAGTGAGGGGCTTGTTCCTTGATGAACTCAATTAAGTCAGTTGCGTAGCGGAAATCCTTTTGTGGTTCCACATCTGGAATAATATCCCCACGAAGAGCCAAGATTTTCTGCACTCCAACCTTGTCCAAATCAGCAATGGTTTCAGCAACCTTGTCCTTGGTCAAATAGATGGCTGGCAAGTGGGCAATAGTCGGAATCGCCAAGTCATTTTGGATAAAGTCGGCCAAACGGACCGTCGTTTCCTTGATATTAAATTTATTATTGCTGGCAGTCACACTGATAAAGTGGGGAGCCAACTCCTGCATATCTTGAAGAGCAGAAATAATGTTATCATTACCCACTGCTGGGTTTGGAGGGAACACTTCAAATGAGAGTGACGGTGTTTGGCGTGACATAGTCATTATCCTTTTCTAGTTGATTTTTAGTTAGCTGAACTCTGGAATCCAAGTGAAACAGGCAGATTAACCAAACAGCGCTTCTTGAGAAATCCTATCTTACAATTTCTCACGCGCAGCTTTAGCTGCTTCAACAAGGCGGATCAAGCTTTCTTTTGTTTCTGGAATACCACGTGTTTTCAGACCACAGTCTGGGTTAATCCAAACTTTCTTGCTTGGCACTTTAGCAAGGATGGCTTCGATTGTGTGGTCGATTTCGCCTTCATTTGGCACACGAGGTGAGTGGATATCATAAACCCCAGGTCCCACTTCTGTTTGGAAGTTTTTCGCTTTGAGTTCGTCCAAGATTTCAAGGTTTGAACGACTAGCCTCAAATGAGATAACGTCCGCATCCAAGTTGTCAATAGCTGGGATGATATCTGTAAATTCTGAGTAACACATGTGAGTGTGGATTTGTGTGTCTGGCGCTACTGTTGAGTGTACCAAGCGGAAGGCAGGAATTGCCCAGTCAAGGTAGTCTTCGTACCAGTCGCTACGACGGAGTGGCAATTTTTCACGAAGAGCAGCCTCATCGATTTGGATGATTTTCACACCAGCAGCTTCAAGGTCAAGTACTTCATCCTTGATAGCAAGGGCGATTTGAAGAGTTGAATCCTTGATAGAGATGTCTTCACGTGGGAATGACCAGTTGAGGATGGTAACAGGTCCAGTCAACATACCTTTAACAGGTTTGTTTGTACGGCTTTGTGCATAGCTAGACCATTTAACAGTGATAGGGTTAAGCCGAGTGACATCACCCCAGATGATTGGTGGTTTCACCCCACGCATACCGTATGATTGTACCCAACCATTTTTAGAGAAGAGGTAACCTGACAAATTTTGACCGAAGTACTCAACCATGTCATTACGCTCAAATTCACCGTGCACAAGGACATCAAAGTCAATATCTTCTTGCCATTTGATCCATTCGTCGATCGTTTCAGCAAGGAAAGCATCGTACTCTTCTTGAGACAATTCACCTTTACGGTAAGCCAAACGTTTAGCACGAACTTCCTTAGTTTGAGGGAATGAACCGATAGTTGTTGTTGGAAGAGCTGGAAGTTTGAAAGCTTCTTCTTGGATGGCTTCACGTTCTGCAAAGGCTGGCAAACGAGTGTAGTCAGCATCTGTCAAACCAGCGATACGCGCACGAAGTTCCGCATTTTCACCCACACGCTCAGTCGCAAAGAGTTCTTTATTTGCTGCAAGAGATTCTGCTCCTTGACCATTGCGGATAGCATCCAAATCACGGATTTCGTCTAATTTTTCAACTGCAAAAGCAAAGTGGTTCAAGATAGCTGGTTCAAATTCTTCATTAGCTGTTGTAAATGGCACATGAAGAAGTGAGCATGAGCTTGTCAAGACAATGTTTTCAGCTGGAATTTGTTCAAGAACTGCCAAGCTCTTTTCGTAGTTGTTACGCCAGATGTTTTTACCATTGACAATACCTGCATAAAGAGTCTTGTCAGCTGGGAATCCACCTTTAACGAGTTCAAAAGTTTTCTTACCTTCAACGAAGTCAAGACCGATTGCATCTACTGGCAATTTCACAAGGTCAGCATAAACGTCACGAACGTCACCGAAGTAAGTTTGAAGCAAGACTTCAAGACCTTTTTTATCAGCCAAGAGTTTGTTGTAGATGTTCAAGAAGAGAGCTTTTTCTTCTTCTGTCAAGTCTTTGACAAGAGCAGCTTCGTCGAGTTGGATACGAGTTGCACCAAGTTCTGCCAATTTAGCAAAAACTTCTTGGTAAGCAGCCACTAAGCTATCTACGAAGTCTTCTGCTTTCACGCCTTCTTCAAAGTCTGACAATTGAAGGAAAGTGAAGGGACCTACAAGAACAGGACGAGTGTTCAATCCAAGTTCTTTAGCTTCTTGGAATTCATCAAAAATCTTGTGACCTGCCAATTTAACTTGAGTGTCTTTTTCAAATTTAGGAACGATGTAGTGGTAGTTGGTGTTGAACCATTTCTTCATTGGAAGGGCACGAACATCCCCTTTTTCTCCTTGGTATCCACGACCCAAAGCAAAGTAGCGCTCAAGGTCAGACAAGTCCAAGTTTTGAACAGATGCAGGTACCACGTTGAAAAGGAATGCTGCATCTAGGAAGTTGTCATAGTGAGAAAAGTCATTTGATGGAATTTCAGTGATGCCTTTTTCTTTGACGATGTTCCAGTGTTTAGCGCGCAATTCTTTTGCTGCTGCCAAAAGTTCTTCTTCTGAGATTTCTTTTCTAAAGTATTTTTCAGTTGTAAATTTTAATTCGCGGAATTCACCCAAACGAGGGAAACCGATGATTGTAGTTGACATGATGTGTCCTCCAAAATTTGTTGTTGAAACTATCTTAACAGAAAAGAAATCATCTGTATAATTGTAAAAAATTAGGCTTTGATATAGTTTGAAACTATATCTCCGTTTTAGACAAAAGAAAAAGACTTGAGACAAATGCCTCAAATCCTTTGTGTAGCTTGTTCTATAGCTGTATTTTAGTTAGACTGGTAAAACATGTTATTAGTAATTCTTATAAGTGACTATGACTTGTTATTAGAAAAGACTATTACTGATTCTAGTCAACTTTTCCCCTATTCAAGTGGAACGACTGCTAGTGTCTTTCCTAAACTAGCTAAAACTTTCAAGACTGTATCCAACTGAGGACTAGTCTTTCCTGTTTCCATTCTAGCTATGACAGGCTGGCTTACTCCACTAAGTTCTTCTAGCTTTTTCTGGCTGATTCCTTGCTCATGTCTGGCTTCAATCAACTCACTCATGATAGCCACTCGCATATCACTTTCAAGAATTTCCTCCTTGGTAAAGAGTTCAGATCGGACATCCTTCCAATTACTACCAATAGCACTAGTCTTCATCACTTAACCTTCTTTCTTTCTAATTTAATTAGAACTCAAAAGTTATTAAAAGTAAATCCTAACATTCATAAAAAGAAGACCTTAGAAAAATTCCAAAGGTCTCATCTTTATTATTCGAAAAAAATTACGGGAAGAGTTATAAATCGAAGACAATTCTTACTATTATTCCAACTCTATCCCCTTCTCTCGGAGATTAGCCAGACACTCCTCATGGTAGGCATCGTCATGTTCGCTGTATATAGGGCAAGTCAACTTCTCCTCAGCTAAATCTTCATATAAAGGGCAAGTCTTACCACGGTAGTTCTTATCGAGCCACTCTGGACTGACATTGTAGCCACGGTTAGCCATTTCCTCCATGATCAAGCGATGATAGGCATAGAGACGATAGGGCGAGTGAGTAAAGACATAGTCCACCGTCGCATGCTTTCTGCCCCAGCCATTACCACGTAGGGCGCAACACTCTCGATGTTGCCCCAAAAGTTGAGGACGCGGAAGCTGTGAAATCAAAGCCTCATGCCAAAGTCTCATGGAAGTCTCCTTTCAGTAAAGTCGAATGCTGCAAGTAGGTATTTGGATAGCGTTTAAGCAAGTCTCGAGTCTTAGCGATTACATCTTCCTTAGAAGCATGACCATAGCGGTAGCGATCCAGCAAGAGCATATAGTCCTTACGCTCAGTATCTGTCGCTTTCTTTTTGAAATAGCCCCAAATATGCTGAAAAGCATTGCAAACCTGACCCCTATGCTCTGGAATCTGGCAGGCACGATCAATCATCTCTTGAACCTTACTCACCTCCACCGCTTCTTGCTTGAGATACTGAC
Source organism: Streptococcus sp. 959 (assembly GCF_013277075.1). Lineage (GTDB taxonomy): Bacteria > Bacillota > Bacilli > Lactobacillales > Streptococcaceae > Streptococcus > Streptococcus pseudopneumoniae_C. The sequence continues at coordinate 61,083 of NZ_VMMF01000017.1, read as the reverse complement.
GAATCTCATTGTAAATATTGCTGGAATGACTCAACACGAGGTATTTGTTTCTAGCCCAGAGTTGTTGGCACTGGGATTTTTGATTAGTTTGTTCCATGTTTCTCCTTGTTTTCTATCAGTTTCCAGGAAATATGGAAACAAAGTTGTGTCTAAAAAATGAGCGAATCAATAATTTTTTTGTAATTCCTGATTTTTCTAATAAACCTTGTTTGACAATCCTTAAATACCTGAATATGTCTCTACTAACAACTGAATCTTACGTAAAACTTCTTGCTTTTTCCGTTCACGCGCTCCCTGTCTACGAGAAGTTGGTGGAATAATCGAATCTAAATCAGTCCCACTGTTTTCAGCATAACCTCGTTGAATTGATTTGTCTATGAATAATTGGTAATCAGCTACAAGGTTCTCAGACTCAGCTAGGTCATGGATTGCGATTTTCTTGCGTTCCTTGCCATATTCGTAGAAAGCATTGATAATCCCATCATGGTCTTTCAATTTTTGCAAATCAGTGTCATTGATAAAGCCGATAACCAACTCTTCTTTGGCACGAATATCGATACTAGAACGAATCACACGACTAACTTCTGCTTTCATTGCTTCTTTGGACTCAGAATTCTTCGTTTTTTCAACAATCAATGCAAGAATGTAGTCCAGATTAATCTCATCTGTTTTTAAGAGTTCGATTTCAAATTCAACATCTGAAAGGTCAACACCTAAGTCTTTTGTTCTTTCATAATTTTTAAGGTTTAAGAATTCATCTCGAATTTCTACATAAGTGCTTCTTAAATCCTGAAGATAACCTTCAGAGATAGGCTTATCGATTTCTTGAAACTCATCATAATTTCGAAGGACGTTATCAAGCTTCAGTAACTCACCAAATAACTTAACAAATTCTTTTTTATCATGTTCTGTTTCAATTTCTTGTGGATTAGGAAATCTTTCCAAAATTTCCTGACAAACCGCAGTATAGCCTTTGACCTCTATACCCGTTACTTGATCCACGAAACCATCCATGTATTCACTAAAGCTTTTTTCTAAGATGATTTCAAGCTTATTTGTGTCTCCAAAAGTCTTAATAGCTTCCTGCGTAGCCTTTTCTAAATCACGGAAACAAACAATATTCCCAAAACGTTTAACCTTATTAAAAATTCGATTAGTTCTCGAGAAAGCCTGAATCAAACCATGATAACGTAGGTTTTTATCGACAAAGAGAGTATTCATACTTGGAGCATCAAATCCCGTCAAGAACATACCAACTACAATCAGCAAATCCACTTCTTTGGATTTAACTCTTTTAGAAAGGTCACGATAGTAATTTTGGAACTCCTTCCCATCAGCTGAGAAGTTGGTCTTGAACATGTGATTATAGTCGTCAATCGCTCTAGAAAGAAACTCTTTAGAAGATAGAGGCAGGGCTGTATCTTGAGGCTCTAGCTCTTCATCTTGAATTTCTCCATAAGCTGACTGTTCTTCGTTAGGTGCAAAACTAAAGATAGTTGCAACTTTCAATCGTTTAGCTTCTGGTAAAGCTGCTTGCTGTCGTTGGAGTTCTTCATAGTATAATTTTGCTGCTTCAATACTCTGTACAGCTAGCATGGCATTAAATCCAAACAGTTGTTTTTGCTTATGAGTATAGTGTTGATTTCGATGCGTCTTGTCATCATAAACTCTCAACAGGTACTCAGTGATGGTTGCTATCCGTTCTGGATGTAGAAGTAATTCCTTCTCTATCTTTTTGAGTTTCTTCTCATCAATCTCTCGACCAACTGCTTTTTCAGCTTCTCTATACTTATTGATTTCAGGTTTGATATAGTTATAGTCAACCTTGAACTTCAACACTTTTTCATCTCGAATAGCATCCGTGATAACGTAGTTATGAAGTTGTTCTCCAAAAACTTCTTGTGTCGTTTCACCCGTCAAGCTATTTTCTGGGAAAATCGGTGTCCCTGTAAATCCAAATAGAGCACACTGTTTAAAAGCCTTCTTAATACGCTTTTGAGCCTTCCCAAACTGGGAGCGGTGACATTCATCAAAGATTAAAACACATTTTTTACTATAGATTTCATGATTTGGATTCGCTGTTATAAATTTGTTTAACTTTTGAATTGTTGTGACAATGATTCGATCATCATTTTCTTCGATACTTCGTTGGAGCTCTTTGGTATTGTTGCTACCATTGACTGAATTTGGCTGGAACTTTTTATATTCATTCATAGTTTGGTCATCTAGGTCTTTTCTATCAACCACAAAAATCACTTTATCAATATAGTCCAACCCTGTTGCCAAACGGGCAGTCTTAAAGCTTGTCAAAGTTTTTCCTGAACCCGTTGTATGCCAGATATAGCCACAAGCATTGATTGTGCCAAAGTTCTTCATCTCATTAGACGAATGAATCTTGCGTATGATACTCTCAGTAGCTGCTATCTGATAAGGGCGCATGATGAGCAAGGTGTTATTAGTATCAAAAACACAATACTTAGTCAAAACTTCCAAGAGGACACGCTTGCTAAAAAAAGTAACAGTAAAATCTTCCAAATCGTGAATAGTCTTATTCTTACGGTCTGCCCATTCACAGGTGAACTCATAATGATTTTTATTTTGAGCTGTTGTATTGGCAAAATAGCGTGTAAAAGTGCCATTCGAAATGACAAAAATCTGAATGTATTTGTATAAAGAATTCTCGCTATTGAAGCTTTCCTTACTATAACGGTGAACCTGATTAAAGGCTTCTTGCAGACTAACACCACGTCTTTTCAATTCAATCTGAACTAGAGGGAGACCATTTACCAAGATAGTGACATCGTAACGATTAGTATGACTACCCACCTGGGTCACTTGATTGATGACCTGCATACTGTTGTTGTGAATGTTTTTCTTATCAAGGATAAAAATATTTTTAATCCGTCCATCATCAAATACAAAGTCATAAATATGATTCTCTTGTATTTTTCGAGTTTTTTCAACTAGCCCCTCATTAGGACAATCCAGATATTCCATTACAAAGCGATTCCACTCAGCATTCGAAAAAGTCACCTTATTAAGTTTTTCTATTTGCACCTTGGTATTTGCTAAAATCTCTGCAGGAGTATGAATATTTAGGCGTTCATAGTTGAGATGATTTACCAAATCAGAAATCAGCTGATTTTCTAAATCTGCTTCTGACTGGTATTCTCTATCCGTGCGATACTCTGGTTGATACTCAGCCAAGAGAATCCCTTCATTTGTTTCCGCAACTACTTCATGTACTTTTGAATAATCAACCATAGTATGTTCCTTTTTTGTTTTAATTGAGATCCTATCTCAAAATGATTAAAGAATTTTATCTAGTAAAGTTTAATAATTGTTCTCTCCAGTATTCATACTGTTTCTGTCTTAGTTCAATTTCCTTCGGGAGGCCCTCAGAAAGAGAGTTGGTTAGGGTGTTAAAATTGTCAAGAACGGAGACAATTCTTTTTTGTTCAGTAAGGGATGGTAAGATAAACTTATATTGCATAATAGCCTGCTTATCTCCTCGGGGCATCTTAGAACCTTTTGAATATTGCACATTATAATAAAAGAATCGATCATCTGACAAAATATAATATAAATATTTGTTTTCCATACAAGGGATTATAGAATTTTGAATTGTCAAGACATCTCCACTTGTCCCACCAACTTGATTCGAAAACCAAATTTTTTTGAGATAAGGTCTGATATTACCAATCAGTATATCACCCTGATTATAGGTTGTAACACTTCCTTGATCAGGTAAAAATGTAGCAACTGCTTTCCCTTTTCTATCTTGCAACAAATTATCAACTCCAACATAAGTTTCAGGAGTTAAATCTGTCACACTAATCCTCTTTTGACTATATTCTGCAACTGCTCTCAACTTCACTCGAATTGGTCCAAATACCCACTGTAAAAGCTTGATAATAGCGGAGTTATCCCACTCCTCTACTCTACTCTCAGTGTACTCGCCTTCGGCGACGAATGTCAAGAGTTTTTCTCTAAAATATTCATACTGTTTTTGGCGTAGTGCAATCTCCTTGGGAAGTCCGATATTTAAGTCGTTACAAACCGTATCAAAGTTGTCTAAAACTTGAACAATACGAGACTGGATTTCAAGGGAAGGGACTGGGATTTTCAGTTTCGAAAGTGCACTACCATTCGTTAAAGCTCTTGTTGTATAAGTACTATACCGCACAATATCCTTTCGAAAGCTAGTTGATTCAAAGCAATATGCACAGTATTCAGGAAGCAATAATTTCGTAATCGGTCTAGCTCTCAAAACAAATCCGCTAAAAACTCCGTCTTTAACTTCATCTAATAATACGGAACTTTTTCCAATTTCTTCTTGTGTCTCAGAAGTTCGTGTAAAAAAGACATCCCCTCTTTGAATACTATAACGCTCTTTTTCCTCAGGACTTACTCTAACTTTTCCTCCCAAAACATTCGCTGATAATTTATTGTTTCTGTATACATCAGTATAATTAACTATAGGTGTTCCAATTCCAAAAAATTCTTTTCCTTTGTTCAATCCATTTTTAAAAACAAATAATTCCCCCAAAGTCTTCCACTCAACCTGATAAACCTCATCCTCAAATGACAAAAGTTTATCTCGATAAAAAGAATATTGCTTTTTACGTGAGGTCAATTCTGAGGTCAATTCTGAGGTCAATTCTGTAACATACTCAGTCATTTTGTCAAGTATTTGCACAATTTTTTCTTGAATTTCTAGAGGAGGAATTGGGATTTTAAAACTCCTCATTTTCGATAAAGAAACAATTGGAAAGCTACCCTCATTTATTCCTTTCTTCATATCATTACTTAGAATATGTAAGTAATAAAACAAAAACTTCATATCTATATCTTTATCATATTTCTGTTTTTTCATAACAGCGGTTATCTGCTGATTACATAAAAAAGGAACAGTAATCAAAGCAATTTCTCCTATCGTAGCCGTTGTAGAAATAATTATTGAATTAGGAGTAAAAACTTTACCCCCCTTAACTGCATTTCTGGAGACATGCTGTAGTGAATTAGACAATACCCGTCCATTTTTACGTATATCCTCTAATCTAAACCAAGGTATAGTTCCATTTTCCCAAAATTCTTTATTAGTTTTTGAGGGTGTGTATCCATTTTTTAATTCACACACCTCCCCCAACTCTTTCCACTCAACGTGACAGTTTTGGATTTCTTCTAGGATATTCATCAGTTACCTCCTTCCTTGGCTAGATTTTCAATACTTTTGATTTCCCTGAGATAATCTTTTTCAACTTGACTAAGGGTCTTGGTTTGATAGCTCTTATATTCCTTATCTACCTTCTGCTTCATCTGTTCACGAGAGATAGAACCACCATTGTCCAGCAAGTCTTCTCCAGTAGCCTGAAGGATACGATCTACGTGAACCACCCAGTCAGCCATAGTCATGACTTCTTCTCGCTCTGCCTGCCTTTCAGCAAAGTCTAGATATCCCGATACAAGCTGATTAAGCCCACGAAGCTCCTTCTCTGTCAGATAGTTCTTGGCAACTTTTGCTTCAGATAGAGTAGGGAGGTCGCCCTTAAAAGTGGTCAAGCCCATAAACTCCTTTTCGCTATCGACACGGTTATAAATGAGTTCACTGGCAGTATTGTGGTGGATGGCATAATGCATCTTGTTTTGAACCGTCGCAAAGAATTTCTTTGCCTCTGGTGAGTTTGCATTGTAATCACTTGATGTCGCGAAAAGATCTAAAACCTGACGGTAAAAGACTTTTTCACTCGAGCGAATATCTCGGATTCTTTCCAAGAGTTCTTTAAAGTAAGAGCCTCCACCCAAGTTTTTCAAACGCTCATCATCCATAGCAAAGCCCTTGATCAGATACTCTTTCAAGACTGTCGAAGCATAGTGTCTGAACTGGATTCCACGAGGGGAACGAACACGATAACCAATCGCCAAAATCATATCCAGATTATAGTAGGCAACATTCCGCTGAACACTTCTATTACCCTCATTTTGAACTGTCAACTTATAGTTGACAGTTGCCTCTTCCGCTAATTCACCATCTTCAAAAATAGCCTTGATATGTTTACTAATGTTTTGCTTGGAAGTTTGAAAGAGCTCAGCTAATTCCTGTTGGGTCAACCAGACTGTTCCATTATCCAAGTGGAGTTCAATAGCTGACTTACCGTCATCTGTCCTATAGAGAATCACATCATTTGCCATGGCTCAGCTCCTCTACAATCTTATCTATCTCTGCACGCAAGTGGTCAATCTTGGCAACAGTCTCAGCAATTTCTTTATTTAGCTCATCAATATCAATCTTCTCACGTGTATCTTCTTGTTCGACATAGGTTGATACAGACAGGTTATAATCCTGCTCTAAACCAATCACATCATTATCAACAAGAGCCGCTTTATAGTCTACGCTTTGACAATTAGTAAATAATTCAATAATGTGCTCAATATTGTCATCCGTCAAGATATTATTATTAGTTTCTTTCTTAAATTCTTTACTCGCATCAATAAAGAGTGTTTTATTTTCAAGTTTATTCTTCGCTAGAACTAAAATCGTGGTCGCAATAGAAGTTCCAAAGAAGAGATTGTCTGGAAGGGAAATAACCGCTTCAACAAAGTTATTATCTACTAGATACTGACGAATGGTCTTTTCAGCACCACCACGATAGAAAATCCCTGGAAAACAAACAATAGCTGCTCGACCTTTATTAGACAGGTGGTTGAGACTATGCATGACAAAGGCAAAGTCAGCTTTTGACTTAGGAGCTAGCTTACCAGCTGGCGCAAAGCGGTCATCATTTATCAGAGTTGGATCTCCATCTCCCACCCATTTGACAGAATACGGGGGGTTAGAAACGATAGCATCAAAGGGCTTTTCTTCTAAATGCTGAGGATTTAAAAGGGTATCTCCTCGCTTAATATCAAAGTTATTGTAGTTGATATTGTGTAAGAACATATTCATACGAGCCAAGTTATAGTTTGTCATGTTAATTTCTTGACCAAAGAATCCATCTTCTAGAATATGGTCTTCATATTGTTTTTTCATTTGAAGAAGGAGAGAGCCTGAACCACATGTTGGGTCATAGACCTTGTTAATCTTGTCCTTGCCGACCATCACTAGACGAGCTAGTAGTTTAGAGACTGTCTGAGGTGTGAAAAATTCACCCCCACTTTTTCCTGCATTACTTGCATAGTTGGAAATCAAGAACTCATAAGCATCCCCAAAGGCATCGATGTCATTTTCCTCAAAGTTACCAAAGTTAATGCTATTGATACCATTTAGAATGTCAGAAAGTCGTTTATTTTTTTCTGGAACAGTTCCACCAAGGATATTGCTTCGTGTATCCAAGTTATCAAACAAACCTTTGATATCATCCTCTGATTTGAAGCCAATCGCTGACTTCTCAATAGCTTGAAAAATGTTAGCCAAGTCTTCGTTTAAATTTTCATTTTGCGAGGCTTTCTCGACAACATTTTCAAATAGTTGACTCGGAAGGATAAAGAATCCCTTATCCTCAACTGTCCCTGGTTTAAAATCTTGCTCAGCTTCTTGGTCACTCAATTCAGCATAACGGAATTCTAAGTCGCCAGCTTCATGCTCAGCACGGTCAAAATAGTCTGCCATATGCTCTGAAATAAAGCGATAGAAAAGGATACCTAGGATATATTGCTTAAAATCCCAACCATCTACAGCACCACGAACATCGTCCGCAATCGCCCAAATTTTACGATGCAGTTCCTTGCGTTCTGCATTTTCTTTACTTGCCATTTTTACTTCCCTTATTAAATAAATGTATTATCTCTTCTATTTTATCATATTTTAAGAAAACCCACTCGAACTAGGAAGGATGAGTGGGATAGAAATGTTTTTAGATTAAGATTTTAGAATTTGATTATATAAGTTCAATTATTTTTTGATTTTATTAAGGTAGTAGAACATCTTTCATACCATCCTTATCATCACTCTTTATAAATACAACATTTCGTTTTCCTGTTAACTCTACCAATTTTTCTTTACCAAGAATGATTGCAAGATTCTTAATAATCGAACGTTTAGCTGGTTCATCAAAATAAGTGAAAATAAATCGATATAGATACTCACCTTTCTCTGCTAATTCAAAACATTTTTGAAATATCTCTTTATCCAAGGGATCAACAGAGTGACCAAAAATAATTATATTTTTGGATATCAATATTGATACTTCCTCATCTGAATCCTTGTACCTTGGTTGGAAAAATTCTTCAAATTCATTTCCTGTCTCTTTAACGACCCTTTGGTAATACTTCTGATAAGGAATTAAATCACTGTTAACATCATTTTCTTTATCTTCAATTCCAAAGACCATAGTATTGATGCGACCGAAAGTTCTCTCTAAATCAATTCGACCATGTATAAAATGAGTTAGCGTATCAAAAGTTCCAAATAGATATTCTGAAGTATTGGTATAATTAAAATTTAAAATATAGGCATGTGATAAATAACGTATTGCATCCAAAGCTGTTAGCTTGGATTTAATATTCCTAACTTCAAAATCAAGAAAGTCTCTATAAGATAAATATATTTCTAATAATTCAATCAATAGATCAAGTTGCCTGATAAATTCGTTATTTAATTCATCCAATGCAACTTCTCTTTCTAAAAAACTCCAGCCTTTTTCATCGAATAGGGAGAGGAAAGTATATGCAATATATAATTTTGAACTGTAATTAGCACTCATACGCCAATCAATCTTATGTTGCTCTATAATACTTTTTAACGGTCTATTAAGTTGATTAGAGTATAGCAAGCTACTGTTTTCTTTAAAATACATTATTGCATCTGCTAGTTGCGAAATCATGAGTTCAATATTCGACCAATTTTTCCCGAGTGTCTCTTCGTTTCCATTAATAAATCTCAAATACAAATTATTCTTGTATTTCTCAATACTAATATTTTTAGCTTTTAGAAACTCCAGTAATTTCTCATCTGAATTGGAAAATAATTGTTTTTCAAACTCAATAAAATCGGTATACTTTGTTTTTCGCCCCATAGCGATATCAAAGCCATTACCCAGAATGAGAATAGTATTTGCCATGAATTTTTCTCCTACACATTATAGATAATTACTTAAATTATAGCACGAATCTACTAAAAAATTTTATCCTGCTACTTGTATCGCTTCTTCTACTTTCACTTTTTTCTCCTTCTTACTTAGACCACTCAAGCATCGCTTACTGTCTCGGATTGTATTGAGGTCCTTGAGAAGTTTGGCTAGGTGTTCTTTTTCAGGATAGACTTCTGCACTGGCTGCGGTATAGCGTATAAAAAGGTCCATAGATAGTTGAAAGTTCGGTACGGAGTTGTCTAGTCTTGCCAACTTCCTTGGCAGACTTAGAAGCACGCGCCTTACTCTCCACTTGATTATATTCCTCTTGAGCATTGACCACCGCCGTCAGCAGCAGAATACTTTTAAATTTATGGAAACACGGTTGTTCTAAACCTAGAATGCATGTAAATTTTAGAGAATAGACCTATTATAAGTTTCGAAAGCCTATCTTCCTATCCATTCCTCATCAAAAAGACTCATTCGCCCTTTCTCCTCCAAAATATGGTATAGTAGAGTTATACTATCTATGAGGAGTTCACATGTCACAGGATAAACAAATGAAAGCTGTTTCTCCCCTTTTGCAGCAAGTTATCAACATCTCATCAATTGTCGGTGGGGTTGGGAGTTTGATTTTCTGTATTTGGGCTTATCAGGCTGGGGTTTTACAGTCTAAGGAAACCCTCTCTGCCTTTATCCAGCAGGCAGGTATCTGGGGGCCACCTCTCTTTATCTTTTTACAGATTTTACAGACGGTCGTCCCTATCATTCCAGGAGCCTTGACCTCAGTAGCTGGGGTCTTTATCTATGGTCACATCATCGGGACTATCTACAACTATATCGGCATCGTGATTGGCTGTGCCATTATCTTTTATCTGGTGCGCCTCTACGGAGCTGCCTTTGTCCAGTCTGTCGTCAGCAAGCGCACCTATGACAAGTACATCGGCTGGTTGGATAAAGGCAATCGTTTTGACCGTTTCTTTATCTTTATGATGATTTGGCCCATTAGTCCAGCTGACTTTCTCTGTATGCTGGCTGCCCTGACCAAGATGAGTTTCAAGCGCTATATGATTATCATCATTCTGACTAAGCCCTTTACCCTCGTGGTTTATACCTACGGTCTGACCTATATTATTGACTTTTTCTGGCAAATGCTTTGACACGTAAAAAATCCGTTTGGTTTCCCAAGCGGATTTTGTGCTTTATTTCGAAACTTCTTTTGCAAGGACAAAGTTTCCAAGAGTAGCAGAACCATTTCCTGCTACTGCTGGCGTTACAATGTAATCACGCACATCTGGTACTGGTAGGTAACCATTGAGAAGAGATGTAAATTTCTCACGGACACGGTCCAGCATGTGTTGTTGAGCCATGACCCCTCCACCAAAGACAATCACGTCTGGGCGGAAAGTCACTGTCGCGTTGACCGCAGCTTGAGCGATATAGTAGGCTTGAACATCCCAAACAGGGTTGTTGAGTTCAATGTTTTCTCCACGAACACCTGTACGAGCTTCCAAACTTGGACCAGCTGCATAGCCTTCCAGACATCCCTTATGGAAAGGACAAACACCCTTAAACTCTTTTTCAATATCCATTGGGTGTCTAGCAACATAATAATGACCCATTTCAGGATGACCCACACCGCCGATAAACTCACCACGTTGGATGACACCTGCACCGATACCTGTACCGATTGTGTAGTAAACCAAGTTTTCGATACGGCCACCAGCATTGTTACGGGCAACCACTTCACCATAAGCAGAGCTGTTTACATCTGTTGTGAAGTACATTGGCACGTTTAGGGCGCGACGAAGGGCACCAAGCAAGTCTACATTTGCCCAGTGAGGTTTTGGAGTCGTCGTGATAAAGCCATAAGTTTTTGAATTTTTGTCAATATCAATCGGACCAAATGAACCAACTGCAAGACCAGCAAGGTTATCGAATTTTGAGAAGAACTCAATGGTTTTATCGATTGTTTCGATTGGAGTTGTTGTTGGAAATTGTGTTTTTTCTACAACGTTAAAGTTTTCATCACCGACAGCACAGACAAACTTTGTACCGCCCGCTTCCAAGCTTCCATATAATTTTGTCATGATAAACCTCTTGTTTTTATTTTCTTTATTATAGCATATTTTAAAAATCTAAGTTTCTCAATTTTTTAGATTTTCCTCTGTAAATCTTACCATTCAAGCAAAAACGAACAAACATGTCATTTGTTCGTTTTCATTTAGCTAGGAAAGATTAGGCTTTCACTTCGATAAGAGCATCCCCCTTCGCAACTGAACCTGTTGCGACTGGAGCTACTGAAGAGAAGTCAGCTGTGTTTGTAACGATAACCATTGTTGTATCATCAAGTCCAGCTGCAGCGATTTTGTTTGAGTCAAATGTTCCAAGAACATCGCCAGCTTTTACCTTGTCACCTTGGGCAACTTTTGCTTCAAAACCTTCACCATTCATTGTTACAGTGTCGATACCAACGTGGATCAAGACTTCAGCACCATTAGTTGTTTTCAAACCAAAGGCATGTCCTGTTGGAAAGGCAATTGAAACTTCAGCATCAGCTGGTGCATAAACCACACCTTGGCTAGGTTTCACAGCGATACCTTGTCCCATAGCTCCACTTGAGAAGACTGGGTCATTAACATCGGCAAGAGCGACAACGTCACCAACAATAGGGGTTACAAGTGTTTCATTTTGAAGAGCTGCTGGAATGTTACCAGTTGTTTCTTCTTGGACCAAACGTTCTGTCTCTACTTCAGTAGCAACTTCTTTTTCATCCTCATAACCAAACATATAAGTAAGAGCGAAACCAAGAACGAATGATACAGCTACCATAAGAAGGTATTGGGCAAGTTGTCCGTTACCGATGTAAAGCATTGTACCTGGGATAATTGTGATACCATTACCAGTACCAGCAAGTCCAAGGATAGAAGCCAATCCACCACCGATTGCACCAGCAATCAATGAAAGGAAGAATGGCTTACGGAAGCGCAAGTTCACCCCGAAGATAGCAGGCTCTGTAATACCGAGGAAGGCAGAAAGAGCAGCTGGGAAAGCAAGTGTTTTCAGTTTTGGATTTTTCGTTTTAACACCAACCGCAACAGTCGCAGCACCTTGAGCTGTCATAGCAGCAGTGATGATAGCGTTGAATGGGTTAGCATGGTCAGCAGCAAGCAATTGAACTTCAAGCAAGTTGAAGATATGGTGCACACCTGACACGACGATCAATTGGTGAACCCCACCAATCAAGAAACCACCAAGACCAAATGGCATGCTGAGGATCGCTTTTGTAGCGATAAGAATGTAGTTTTCAACAACGTGGAAGACTGGTCCGATGACAAAGAGTCCAAGGATAGACATAACCAAAAGTGTCACGAATGGTGTTACCAAGAGGTCAATCACATCTGGAACAACCTTGCGGACAGCTTTTTCAAATTTAGCTCCGACAACCCCGATGATGAAGGCTGGAAGAACAGAACCTTGCAAACCAACAACAGGAATGAAACCAAAGAAGTTCATAGCTGTTACTTCACCACCTGAAGCGACTGCCCAAGCGTTTGGAAGTGAGCCAGAAACAAGCATCATACCAAGAACGATACCAACGGCTGGATTTCCACCGAATACACGGAAGGTTGACCACACAACCAAACCTGGCAAGATGATGAAGGCTGTATCTGTCAAGATTTGAGTATAAGTTGTCACGTCAGCTGGAAGTGTCATTCCAAGAGCAGTCAAGAGACCACGCACACCCATGAAGAGACCTGTCGCTACGATAACTGGGATGATTGGAACGAAAACGTCACCGAAAGTACGGATAGCACGTTGGAACCAGTTCCCTTGTTTAGCAGCTTCTGCTTTCATGTCATCTTTAGATGATGTTGGCAAACCAAGTGCAACAACTTCATCGTACATTTTATTAACTGTACCTGTACCAAAGATGATTTGGTATTGACCTGAGTTAAAGAAAGCACCTTGAACTTTTTCCAAGTTCTCAATCACTTCTTTATTAATTTTTCCTTCATCTTTGACCATGACACGAAGACGAGTCGCACAGTGAGCTACACTGTTGACATTTTCACGTCCGCCCAAGGCATCGATGACTTTTTTTGCAATTTCCTGATTGTTCATTTGCAAAAATCTCCTTATATAAAATTTTGTTCTTGTTTGAAAGCGATTTTATTCGCCCTACGACTATTATTTTATCATGTTTTAGAAATATGTCAAGCGTTTTGCAGAAAAAATATTCTATCAACTTAGTTGGCTCGCTTTAGATTGATTGTTTTTGACTGTTTTATCAGGTATTCCTTAAAAAACAAGTTTAAAATCTTGGTTAAAAGGGTTTTATTTCATTATCTTTCATATTTCCGTGAAAATTCGATTGATTTTCTGATTTTATTTTATGACAATCGTTTGACAGTTTTTTCTCTTTTTTAACATAAAAGACTTGCTTTTTTAACCGAAAACGGTTACTATTAAAAGTGATAAGATTTTTGGAGGAATGAATGAATGGAATGGACAACCGAGCGTCGTTACAGACTTTATCAAGATTGGACGCAAGAAGAAATTCAACATATAAAAGAAAATATAGCACAATCTCCATGGCATACTCATTACCATGTTGAGCCAAAAACAGGACTTCTCAACGATCCAAATGGCTTTTCCTACTTTGATGGCAAGTGGATTGTTTTTTATCAGAACTTTCCATTTGGTGCAGCCCATGGTTTAAAATCTTGGGTGCAATTGGAAAGTGAGGACTTGGTTCACTTCACAGAAACTGGTGTCAAAGTTTTACCTGATACTCCATTAGATAGCCACGGTGCCTACTCTGGTTCTGCCATGCAGTTTGGCGATAACTTGTTCCTATTCTATACAGGAAATGTCCGCGATGAAAACTGGATCCGTCACCCTTACCAGATTGGAGCTTTGATGGATAAGGATGGCAAGATTACAAAGATTGACAAGATTTTGATTGACCAACCAGCAGACTCTACTGACCACTTCCGCGACCCGCAAATTTTTAACTTCAAGGGCCAATATTATGCCATCGTCGGTGGACAGGACTTGGAGAAAAAAGGCTTCGTCCGTCTCTACAAAGCTATTGACAACGACTACACAAACTGGCAAGCAGTTGGCGACCTTGACTTTGCTAACGACCGTACTGCCTACATGATGGAATGCCCAAATCTGGTCTTTGTAGGGGAACAACCTGTCCTTCTCTACTGCCCACAAGGATTGGATAAGAAAGTTCTAGACTACGATAATATCTATCCAAATATGTATAAGATTGGGGCTTCCTTTGACCCTGAAAATGCCAAAATGGTAGATGTGTCTCAGCTTCAAAACATGGACTATGGTTTCGAAGCCTATGCAACTCAAGCCTTCAACGCTCCTGATGGACGTGCTCTAGCTGTTAGCTGGCTTGGCTTGCCTGATGTTTCATATCCATCTGACCGTTTTGACCACCAAGGAACCTTCTCTTTGGTCAAGGAACTCACTATCAAAGACGGCAAACTATACCAATACCCAGTCGCAGCTATCAAGGACCTTCGTGCATCTGAAGAAGCCTTCTCAAACCGTGCTCAAACCAAGAACACTTACGAACTTGAACTCAACTTGGAAGCTAATAGCCAGAGCGAGATTGTCTTACTTGCTGATCAAGAAGGCAAGGGACTTTCCATCAACTTTAACCTTGTAAATGGTCAAGTGACAGTGGATCGTAGCCAGGCTGGTGAACAGTACGCTCAAGAATTTGGGACAACGCGTTCTTGTCCAATCGATAACCAGGCTACTACTGCTACGATTTTCATCGATAACTCTGTCTTTGAAATTTTCATCAATAAAGGAGAAAAAGTATTTTCTGGTCGTGTCTTCCCACATGCGGACCAAAATGGTATCCTGATTAAATCTGGAAACCCAACTGGAACTTACTATGAATTAGATTATGGTCGCAAAACTAACTGATGTCGCCAAACTTGCAGGCGTCAGCCCAACTACCGTTTCTCGGGTTATCAATAAAAAAGGGTATTTATCTGAAAAAACCATTCAAAAGGTTAATGAAGCCATGCGGGAATTGGGCTATAAACCCAACAACCTAGCTCGCAGTCTACAAGGAAAATCAGCTAAGTTAATCGGCCTGATTTTCCCCAATATTTCTAACGTTTTCTATGCAGAATTGATTGATAAGCTGGAACACCAACTCTTCAAAAATGGTTATAAGACCATCATCTGCAACAGTGAGCACGATTCTGAAAAGGAACGCGAATACATCGAAATGTTGGAAGCCAATCAGGTGGACGGCATCATTTCGGGTAGTCACAACTTGGGAATCGAAGACTACAATCGTGTGACAGCACCGATTATTTCCTTTGACCGAAACCTATCGCCAGACATTCCTGTCGTTTCCTCTGACAACTATGCTGGTGGGGTCCTTGCTGCCCAGACCTTGGTTAAGACAGGCGCCCAGTCTATCATCATGATTACAGGGAATGACAATTCTAACTCGCCAACCGGACTGCGCCACGCTGGTTTTTCTTCTGTACTCCCAAAATCTCCTATTATCAATGTTTCCAGTGACTTTTCTCCAGTCAGAAAAGAAATGGAAATCAAGAATATCTTGACCCGTCAAAAGCCAGATGCCATCTTTGCTTCGGATGACTTAACAGCTATTCTAGTCATTAAAATCGCTCAAGAATTGGGCATTTCTGTCCCAGAAGAGCTCAAGGTTATCGGCTATGATGGTACCTACTTTATCGAGAATTACTACCCTCAACTGGCTACTATCAAGCAACCCTTGGAAGAGATTGCCTGCCTCACTGTTGACCTTCTCTTGCAAAAAATCGAAGGCAAGGAAGTCGCAACAACTGGTTACTTTTTACCAGTTACTCTTTTATCAGGAAAAAGTATTTAATACTCAATGAAAATCAAAGAGCAAACTAGGAAGCTAGCCACAGGCTGTACTTGAGTACGGCAAGGCGAAGCTGACGTGGTTTGAATTTGATTTTCGAAGAGTAAAAGCACAAGAAAACTCAGACCGATCTGTCTGAGTTTTTTATGATCTTAAATTTTCTAAATAACGCTGGGCTGTCTCTAGGTTAAAGGTTTTATCTGCGATGAGGCGCTCGACTAGGGGAGCTACCTCGGATTCACTAGCACCTGCGAGAAGTGCCAAGGATTTGGCCTGCAATTTCATGTGACCTTGCTGAATCCCTGTACTCACCAAGGCTTTTAGGGCAGCAAAGTTTTGGGCAAGTCCGATAGAAACGATAAGCTGGGCTAATTCTTTGGCAGAAGGATTTCCCAGTAGTTCATGACTGAGGGCTACGCGAGGGTTGAGGCCGATAGAGCCACCCTTAGTCGCTACAGGCATGGGCAGGGTCATCTCACCAACCAATTCTTCTCTTTCAAGATCCAACGTCCATTGACTAAGACCTTGATAGCGTCCATCTCGACTGGCAAAGGCATGAGCCCCCGCCTCAATGGCACGCCAGTCATTTCCAGTAGCAATCAAAATAGCATCAATACCGTTAAAAATCCCTTTATTGTGGGTAGTTGCTCGATAAGGATCAACCTGCGCAAACTGACTAGCCAAGGCTATCTTCTCCGCAATCTCTCGCCCTTGATCCTTTTGGCGACTCAAGTAACGAAAGGCGATACGACAGCTTGCAGTCACTAGAGAATCGGTCGCGTAGTTGGACAGGATTCCCATGAGACTTTGTCCCTGACTGAGTTCTTCTAATATTGGTTTCAAGGCTTCCAACATGGTGTTGAGCATATTGGCTCCCATGGCTTCTTGGGTATCGACATGAAGATAAACAACGAGAAAGTCTGTTTCACCTTTTATCTGCTCGACATGCAAATCACGCGCCCCGCCTCCACGTTTAACGATAGAAGGATAGGCTTGATTAGCAAGCTCCAAGAGTTCTGCCTTCTTGCTGGCAATCTTCTCTAGCGCTTGTTCAGGATCAGCAACTTGATAAAGGGCTACCTGCCCAATCATCCGGCGCTCATGAACTTGAGCAGTAAAGCCACCTGCTCGCTTGATGATTTTACTGGCATAGCTGGCCGCAGCAACCACTGAGGGTTCTTCTGTCACATAGGGAACTGTGTATTCCTGACCGTTAACGAGAACCTCTGGGACCAGCGAATAAGGCAGAGAAAAAGTTCCCACTACATTCTCACTCAGCTGGTCTGCCACAGTCACACTAATCTGTTCATCCTGCTCCAAACTCTCTTGTCTCTCAGGACTAAGGAGCGCCTGAGCTTTTAACAGCTCGAGGCGCTCTTGGTATGATTTTTTAGAAAATCCATTCCAACTTATCTTCATTATTTTTCAACCTTGCTATAACGGCGTTGGTGGTCAACAATTTCAACCAAGGCAAAATCTTGATTTTCATAGCCAGCAAACTGGGCAGAGTTTGTTTCATCCAAGTCTACTTCTTCAAAGAAGACTTTTTCATAGTCAGCAACGGATAGGGCAGTTCGTTGGTTGAGCTTGTTCAAGCGGTCTTTATCCAGATAAGCTTCATATCCTTCAACCAATTCACCACTGAAAAACTCAGCCACGGCACCACTTCCGTAACTATAAAGGGCGATTTTATCCCCAGCCTTCAGGCTATCTGTATTTTCCAAGAGAGACAAGAGTCCAAGGAAGAGGGAACCTGTATAGATATTCCCTACCTTTTGACTGTAGAGAATAGACTGGTCAAAATTCTTTTGCAAGAGGTCTTTTTTCTCTTGAGGCAGGCTCTTATCCATGATTTTTTTCAAGCCTTTTAGCGCTAATTTAGGATAAGGCAAGTGGAAGCAAACAGCTGCAAAATCATCCAAAGTAAGCTGGTAACGTTTTTGGTATTCAAGCCAAGTCGTTTTCAAACTATCCAAGTATTGCTGGGTAGAATAGACACCATTTACATAAGGCGTTGTAGAGTAATTTGGACGCCAAAAATCCATGATGTCACGAGTCTGAGCCACATTGTCATTATTAAAGGCCATAATGCGTGGATTTTGTGTAATTAACATGGCCACACTGCCAGCACCCTGAGTTGGTTCTCCTGGAGTTTCAATACCGTACTTGGCAATATCACTGGCAATGACCAAGACCTTGGACTCTGGAGAATTTTCCACATGCAATTTGGCATAATGAAGGGCAGCTGTCGCTCCATAGCAGGCTTCTTTAATCTCGAAACTACGAGCAAAGGGCTGGATGCCCAGCAAACCATGCACAAAGACGGCCGCAGCTTTACTTTGGTCAATTCCTGACTCAGTAGCCACAATGACCATATCAATTTCTGCTCTTTCTTGCTCAGTTAAAATAGAGTCACTTGCACTAGCCGCCAAGGTCACGATATCCTCAGTTAGGGGCGCAATACTCAATTCCTTGAGTAAGAGTCCTTTGCTTAATTTTTCAGGGTCAATTCCCCTCGCTTCTGCTAAGTCTTGTAATTTCAAGACATATTGACTGGTCGCAAAACCAATCTTATCAATACCGATTGTCATATTTACCTCTGTTTTATCATTCATTGTAAAAAATCGTTCTATACTATTTTATCACAAATGGCAGTAAAAGAGAGAAAAAAGACTTGATTCACCAAATCAAGTCGCTTAGTAGTCTAATTATTTTGCTGCTTTCGTAAGTAGGAATAAAGTCTGAGAATCACTGTTCCGCTAGCCATTCCAATGGAAATCACCAAAGCCAGCATAACAACCAAGGTTGCACTAGCAATGGCATGACTGTAATCTCCTGTCACAAAAAAGGCAGTTGTCCGATAGGAGAGATAACCCGGAACTAGAGGTGCCAAGATGGCTAAGATAAAGACCACAGCAGGTGTCTTATAAAGAATACTTAAAATCTGGCTGATACAAGAACCGATAATGGCTGCAATAAAAGTAGCCACAATAACATTGGTCGGTTCCTTGAGCAAGAGATAAATCAGCCAGACAGCCATGCCCAAAATCCCTCCAGGTAAGAGCATGGAGCGTTGCACATTGAGTACGATTAGAAAAGTGATAATGGCAAGAAGACTTGCTACTGCTTGTAATAAAAAGGTTGTTAGTGTCATATTAGTTCATCAATACCAAGGCGACAGAAGTTCCTGCCCCTAAAGCAAGGGTAATGAGCAGAGATTCAAACATCTTGCTCATACCAGAGTTTATGTGGTTGGTCATAATATCACGAACCGCATTGGTCAAGGCAATTCCTGGTACAAAAGGCATGACCGCACCAGCTATAATCAAATCTGCCGTTGAGGGAAAGCCTGTGTAGCGCGCCCAAAACTGAGCTATCATCCCAAAGACAAAGGCTCCAGCAAATGCTGTTACAAAAGGAATTCGGATAAACTTTTCCACATAGAGGGAAAAGGCAAAACCAAATAAGGTAGCCACTCCTGCCCCAAGTGCGTCGTAGATATTTCCACTAAACATAACTGAAAAGAAAGGGGCACTAAAGGTCGCAGCCAAAGTTACCTGCAACTTAGTATAGGGAAGGGGTTGAGTTTGTAAAGTCGTCAATTGCTTGAAGGCTGTTTCTAAATCAAGCTTTCCACCTACTAACTGACGAGAAATCTGGTTCACATCGCAGACTTTTTCGATGTTATAAGAAGAGGAGGTCACGCGCTTCATACGCGAAATATTGGTATTTTCAATCGAGAAAAAGATAGCGGCAGGCATGGCAAGAACATTACAATCCACAATCCCCTGCGAATGCGCAATACGAATCATGGTATCCTCTACACGATGGATTTCTGAGCCACTTTTAAGGAGAATAGTCCCCGCTAACATAATCACATCAATAACGGCATTTAATTCTTTTGATTCTTCCATGCTTTCCTCCTTTTATCAACTCCTTCTATTCTATCACAAATCTGGAGTCAAAAAAAATCTTTGCCATGAAATCATGACAAAGATTCGTTTAATCACGAGAATTTTCGTGGTTGTCTTCACTGCTTGATTGAGTCGTAGCAGCTGCATTCCCTCGTTGATTTCCTTGTTGGTTCCCCTGACTTGGTGTCGTAGTAGAACCTTGGTTTCCACGTTGGGATGGTGCTGATGATGACGTTGACGGTGGTGTTTTTGGTTTGTAGATTGAAATCTTGACACGCGTCTTAGTCAAATCAACCTTTTCACCCGCTTTTGGACTCTGTTCAACGACTGTACCCTCAGCAGTTCCATCAGGAGCTGTCGACACTTCTACAACTTCAATATTGGCTTCCTTAATCCCAACAATTTGAACAAGATTATTTTTAGTAAATTCAAGACTAGATCCTTTATAACTTGGCATAGAAACGCTGGTTACTTTCTTAGCAACGGTTAAGGTAATCGTTGAGGCCTTGCTCAAATCATAGGTTGTTCCGGCAGCTGGACTCTGTCTGAGAACGGTTCCTGCTTCGCTCTCACTTGATTCTTCTTCCTCAATCTTGATGAGATTTTCAGGAACCTTCTTCTGCTTGAGTTCTGCTATAACATCTGTCGATTTACGGCCGATATAGTTACTCAATTGGAAAGATTGCTTGCCTGATGAGACAACCAAATTGATTTTCGAACCTTCTTTTCGAGTCTTTCCAGCTTCAGGATCTGTACGGATAATCCGCCCTTCTTCCACCTTTTCACTAGCCTCTGATTTCTCCTCGCCAATCTCAAAATTGGCTTTCTTGAGCGTTTCCTTGGCCTCCGCAACTGTCTGACCTGCCACATCTGGGATGGCAATGGTTGCAGGAGTTCTGGATAAGATCCAAATAAGAGAAGCTGCCACCAATACAATGCTGGCCAACAAAATCATATAACGAACTCTAAATTTCCGTTTCTTAACAGACTTGGTTGCGTAATTGTCTTCTGAAACCTGCTGACTCGGTTTCGCAGTCTGTGGCTTCGGACTTTGTGTTTGCACCTTAGGAATCGAAGTCAAGGTACTCTGGGATACCTTCGGTAGTGTCTTGGTGTCCGCCTTAGTAGTATCATTAAATACCAGTTTAGGCTCATTGCGACGATTGTAAGATAAGCTACTAGACAAGTCCACATACATCTCTGCAACTGACTGATAACGATCTGTCAATTTCTTGGCAGTTGCCTTGATAACAACATTCTCCAAAGCCTGAGGCACAGATGGATTTTCATCAATAACTGATGGCAGTGGTTTCTGGAAATGCTGGAGAGCAATGGTCACCGCACTATCCCCGTCATAAGGGATATGGCCTGTCAGCATCTCATAGAAAATAATCCCCATGGCATAGATATCACTCTGTACAGTCGCCTTAGAACCACGCGCCTGCTCTGGTGACAAGTAATGAACCGAACCCAGCATAGAGTTAGTCTGAGTCAGACTTGTCTCTGCAAAAGCGACCGCAATCCCAAAGTCTGTGACCTTGGCAGTCCCATCTGGTGTCAAAAGGATATTTTGAGGTTTCAAGTCCCTGTGAACAATTCCTCGAGTATGGGCCAAACGCATGGCTAGGAGGATTTGCCCCATGATACGGACTGCTTCTTCATTAGAAAGAGGATAGTGTTCCTTGATATAGCGTTTAAGGTCTAGTCCAGCAACATACTCCATTGCAAGATACTGTTGACCGTCTTCCTCACCAATATCTGTTATCCGAACGATATGAGGATGGTCTAGATCTGCCATAGCTCTCGCTTCACGCTGGAAACGAGCTACAGCTATCGGGTCCGTCTGGTAGTTGGTCCTCAGGACCTTCACTGCCACTTCTTCTCCGTCTAGAATTAAATCCTTGGCCAAATAGACATCTGCCATGCCTCCTCGGCCAATCTGTTTCACAATCCGATAGCGTCCGGCAAAAATCTTGCCGATTTGGATCATTCTGCATCCTCCTCGTTCATAGAAACAAGGGCAACCGTAATGTTGTCTAAACCTCCTGCATTGTTAGCAAAACGCACAAGCGTCGCTGTTTTATCTGCCAAAGGAATATCACTGGTTACAATATCACAAATCTCACTGCCTGAAATCATGTTAGTCAAACCATCACTATTGAGCAAGAGATAGTCACCTGGCTCAAGGGTAATCATTCCAAAATCAGGTTGAACTTCATCTTTTTGACCGATAGATTGAGTAATAATATTTTTCTGTGGATGGCTAGCAGCTTCTTCAGGTGTCAATTGGCCAGCTTTAAGCAATTCATTGACCAAGGAATGATCGCTCGTTAACTGGTGGTATTCTTCTCCACGAATCAAACCGATACGAGAATCTCCAATGTGGGCATAGATAGCTTGATTGCCAATAATAGCAACAGCTTCTAGAGTTGTTCCCATTCCTTTATAGGCATCATCTTGTCCAAGTTGATGAATCTTTTGATTTTCAATTTCTAGGTAATTAGCGAACCATTCACGCACTTCATTGACTGTATCGATCTGGGTATCAACCCAAGCTATACCTAGGTCTGTTACCGCCATTTCACTAGCGATATTCCCTGCGCGATGACCTCCCATCCCATCAGCTAAAATAATCATGGTACGCCCAGCTCTATTGACATAGTGGTTGACATAGTCTTGGTTATTTGTTCGTTTCTGACCAACATCTGTTAATAATGAAATTTCCATGTGTCAGTTCCTTCCTAATCTGATATCTTGCGAAATTGACTGATGAAGAATCCATCACTTCCATACAATTCAGGTGTAATGAGGATACAGTCGTCTTTCATGATATCCTTACATTCATGTTCTAGTTTTACCTGCTCGAACTCAGGATGACTTTCTAAAAACGCCTCAACGACTTGAAAATTCTCCTCTGAGACAATAGTACAGGTACTATAAGTTATTATACCACCTTTGCGTAGTGTTTGACAAACACTACCTAATATTTCTAGCTGAATTTCCTGTAAGGACGCGAAATCTGCCGTTTCTTTATTGTATTTGATATCTGGTTTTCGGCGCAGAAGACCGATTCCTGAACAGGGAGCATCCACCAAAATCTTATCAAATGAATTTCGCCCAAAAAACTCATGCACCTTTCTGGCATCCAATTTTTGCGTTTGAACCCGATCTGCAACTCCCAGACGTTGAGCATTTTCTTGGATTAAGTCCAACTTGTGATCGTAAAGGTCCAGAGCAGTAACCTGACCTGTCGTGAGATAAGAGGCTATATGGGCTGTTTTCCCACCCGGAGCCGCACAGGCATCTAGAACCTGCTCATTGCCTTGTAAATCAAGAGTTGGCGTAACAAGCTGACTTGACTCGTCTTGGATGGTAATGGCTCCATCTGCAAACAAATCATGGCCTGCAAAATGCCCCTGCTCCTTAACAAGACCAGTGGTTGCTAAAAGGGAATTATTCGCCTCCAACAAGGCTTGGATTTCCTCTTTTCGACTTAGGTCTGTTACACGAATACTGGCCTTGTTTCGCACCAAAAGGCTTTCAAAAATAGCTTGTGCTCGCTCTTCTCCGTATTCTTCCTTGAGCTTGGCAACTAGCCAAACCGGAAGGGAATATGCAATGGAGTCACGCTTATTTTTTCGTTTGATGCTGGTGATATCTGGCCAGCCTTCACGCAAGATACGGCGAAGGACGGCGTTGACCAATTTTTCACTGCCTTTTTTACGGACTTTGGCCAATTCTACTGCTTCATTGACCACAGCATGGTCTGGGATCTTGTCCAAATAGTGGAGCTGGTAGGCACTCATGAGAAGAAGGACATAAAGCCAACTGTCTAACTGGTCTCTGTCTTCGATAAAGTGTGATAGATACCATTCTAAGGTGAGTTTGCGAGCTACTGTTCCATAGACCAGCTCTGTTACCAAGCCCTTGTCTGCTACTGAAAGCTGGCTTCCCTTGAGATGCTTATTTAAGGCAATATTTGAGTATGCTTGATTGATAAAGATATCCTCTAATACTGCTAGGGCTAAACTTCTAGCCGTTTCTACTTTAGTCACCAAATCGTTCTCCTACAGTCAATGTACGTCCAACTCCGTTGAGGAAGGAAGCGATGTCCATCTTAGGTTTACCAGCTGGCTGCACTTGTTTGAGGGATAGAGCCCCTTCTGCCGTTGCGACAATCAATTCTTTCTTGCCGATAGAGAGGATCTCACCTGGATTTCCCTGACCATCTACTGGTAGGGCTTCATAAATCTTAAAACGGTCGCCCTTAAGGAAAGTATGGGCAACAGGCCAAGGGTTCATGCCACGGATTTGGTTAAAGAGTTGACGATTGCTTTTATTCCAGTCCAGTTTTTCTTCCTCTGGCTTGATATTTGGCGAGAAGGTAACTTGACTTGGATCCTGTGGTTCAGGTTTGATGTCACCAGCAATGTAGGCAGGCAAAGTATCCAAAAGCAAATCACGACCAACTAGCGCCAATTTCTCAAACAAGGTGCCGACATTGTCCTCATTTGTGATCGGAATGCTGCGACGAGAAATCATATCTCCTGCGTCCATTTCCTTAACCATCTCCATAATGGTCACACCAGCTTCCTCATCCCCTTGAATCAAGGCGTAATGGATCGGAGCACCACCACGGTGTTTAGGAAGAAGTGACGCGTGAACGTTGACCGCAAAGTCCATGCTATCAAGGAGTTTACTTGGGAGAAACTGCCCAAATGCAGCAGTCACAATTCCATCCGCTCCTAGCTGCATAATAGTTTCCATCTCTGGACTTCCAGATAGTTTTTCAGGTTGGTAGATTGAAAGACCCGCTTCCTTGGCGGCCTGCTTGACTGGTGTTTCTTGGATCACTTTTTTACGGCCGACAGCACGGTCTGGCTGAGTCACAACGGCTAGAATTTCGTAACGGTCATCTGTCAAAAGTCCTTTTAAAACTGTTGCTGAAAAGTCGGGTGTCCCCATAAAGATTAATTTTGTCATATCTTCTCCTTCTTATAAAAATTGCTGTGGCTCATGGTCAATACTGAGACGAAGCTCACTATTTTCCCGTTCTTGAGTCAGGGCCAAGACCTGATTGAGGGTCGGCCCCAGCTCATCCTCTAAACGGTATTTAATTAAAATCTGGTAATGATAGAGGTTGTGGGTACGAGCAATCGGTTTTGGCGTTGGCCCGAGAATGTGACTGGTATCTGACAAGCCTGACCGCAAAATGTTCATAACTTCATAGGCACGTTTGACCACCTCTTCTTCTTTCTTATGAGAAAGGGTAATGCCAATCGTGAAATAGTAAGGCGGATAACCTAGTTGTCGTCTAATACCCATTTCATAGGCATAAAAGCCTTCGTAGTCCTGATCCTTAGCAAATCGAATAGCGTAGTGCTGAGGATTGTAAGACTGAATCAGGACCTGACCAGCTTTTTCCGCACGTCCTGCCCGACCTGCCACCTGAGTCAAGAGCTGGAAAGTTCTCTCAGAAGAACGGAAATCAGGCAGATTTAAGGCCGTATCCGCATTGAGAACTCCTACTAGAGTCACATTGGGAAAATCCAATCCCTTAGCAATCATCTGAGTTCCTAGTAAAATATCTGCTTCCCCTCGACCAAACTGGTCAAGTAGAGCTTGGTGACTACCTTTCTTACGAGTCGTATCCACATCCATCCGCAGAATGCGTGCATGGGGAAAGAGTTCTGCCAGCTCGTCATAAGCCTTCTGAGTTCCTGTCCCATAGTAACGAATACTGCGACTCTTACAGTTAGGACAGACCTGAGGAATGTCTTTCGAAAAACCACAATAATGGCAGTTCATGCTCTTGGTATCCATGTGCAAGGTCAGGGAAATATCACAGTTGGGACAAGTATCCACGGTCCCACACTCCCGACACATGACAAAGCTAGAATAACCACGGCGATTGAGCATGAGAACCACCTGCTCTTTTTTAGCCAGACGGTCTTGGATAGCTTCTAGCAAAGGAGGAGTAAAGTTTGATGTCTCGTTTTGTCCAATATAGTCTCGAAAGTCAACCACTTGAACCTCAGGAATCCTAGCTAAAGGATTAGCTCGTTGGGTCAGACGCAAGTGTTGATAGACGCCCTTCCCAGCCCGAGCACGGCTCTCTAAGCTCGGCGTTGCAGACCCAAGCACCAGTGCCGCTTGATTATACTGGGCCCGTAAAATAGCCACTTCTCTGGCATGGTAACGAGGATTGCTGTCCTGCTTATAAGTAGCTTCATGCTCCTCATCGATTATCATGACACCCAGATTTTTAAGAGGAGCAAAGATAGCGGATCTAGCACCAACCACAACTTGAGCGTCTCCACGCTCGACCTTGCGCCATTCATCATACTTTTCACCATTAGACAAGCCTGAGTGAAGAATGGCCACTTTCTCACCAAATCGAGCAATAAAACGCTCCGTCATCTGTGGAGTCAAGGAAATCTCAGGCACCAGCAAAATAGCTGTCTTTCCCTTGTCCAAGGCACCTTGGATAATCTGCAAGTAAACCTCTGTCTTCCCACTTCCTGTAATCCCTTGAAGGAGGAAGGGAGGCTGGTGACTACCAATAGCACTGACAACCGCATCACGCGCCTGTCTTTGTTCTGGATTCAACTCCAAAGGCCGACTTGCCTCAATGCCTTCAAAATAAGCAGCCGAGCGTTGAACTTCCTTTTGGACTATGGACACAGCACCTTGCTCCACAAAGAAGTTGACTTGCTCCCGCGAATAGGACTCTAACAAACTAGCCAAGGAATCACTCTCCGGATGAGACAGCAGATAGTCTCTCAATTCCAACTTTTTCTTGGAGCGCGCAGAAATCTCGACACCTTCTAACTGAACAAGATCAACCTCATACCAAGACTGGGTCTTGACCTTCTTTTGATCGACCGCCTGATATTCCAGACCAAGCAGACCTTTTCTAGTCAAACGCATCATTTCGACTTGCTTCGCAATGTCTAGTGAAGAAAAGGCTAGCGAATCTTCTGAACCAAACAAACGCTCTTGGTCCTCCTGACTCAGACCTACCTTAGGATAGAGAATCTTGTCATAGCTAGAATTCAGAAATCCCGGTAGCATGGCCTTGAGGATGGAGATTTTATAGGAGAAGACGGACTTGCGGAGCTCCTCAGCCAACCAGAGTTGTTCTTGGGTGAGAACAGGTGAAAAATCCAACACCTCAGCAATATCTTTTAAATCTTGCTCCATCTCTTCTTCATCCGATTGGGACTCCAAACCAAGAACAATCCCTTGAATCAAGCGATTTCCCTTACCAAAGGGCACATGAACCCGCATCCCAACTTCCAGCATTCCCTCAAATTCCTCAGGAATCCTGTAACTATAGGGCTGGTCCGTCTGCATCAAAGGCACATCTACGATAATCTTGGCTATAGCCATCTTCTCACCTCCTCCTTGTCAGTACATTCTTGCAATAGAAAAAATAAGATTGAGTCCCCCCAACCTTAAATTTTTTCACCATCTTCTTTTTCTTTAGCGATTTGCTCTTTGATTTTCTTTTCTTCTTCTTCTTTGCGGCGTTTTTCTTCTTCGATACGACGACGCACTGCTTCACGTTTTCCTTCTGGATCTGGGTGAATGGTAACGTTTCCTGATTCGATTTCTTCTAAGGCGCGAAGAGTTGATTTTTCAGACTTGAAGCCTTGAGTTGCTGGCGCACCTGCTTCTAATTCGTGGGCACGTTTTGCTTCCAAGATTACGAGTGAATATTTTGAAGGAACCTTGTCGAGCAAGGTATCAATAGAGGGTTTTAACATCATTTGCTTGTACCTATTTTCTAAATTTTATCGGGTAGTTGGAGATTTTGGTAACATCTCCTGATAGTGACCAATAACACGATCCACAC
Organism: Streptococcus sp. 959; assembly: GCF_013277075.1. Classification (GTDB taxonomy): domain Bacteria; phylum Bacillota; class Bacilli; order Lactobacillales; family Streptococcaceae; genus Streptococcus; species Streptococcus pseudopneumoniae_C. The sequence continues at coordinate 33,342 of NZ_VMMF01000017.1, read as the reverse complement.
GGAAGTGCTCTGCTTCGATCACACGTTTGACACGCTCAGCAGCTAGGGGCACCTGATCGTTGACAATCGCATAATCATACTCACGCATGAGGGCAATTTCTTCCTTGGCTTTTTCGATTCGTTGAGCAATTACTTCTGCACTGTCTGTTCCACGTCCTACCAAACGATCTTGCAATTCATCCAAATCTGGTGGTGTCAGAAAGATAAAGACAGCATCTGGAACCTTTTTCTTAACCTGAAGAGCACCCTGAACTTCAATTTCAAGGAAAACATCGATTCCCTTGTCCAAGGTTTCATTGACGTAGGTCAGAGGAGTTCCATAGTAGTTGCCGACATATTCTGCGTATTCTAACATCTGTCCTTGACGAATCAGCTCTTCAAATTCTTCGCGAGTACGGAAGAAATAGTCAACACCATCCACTTCTCCAGGACGTTGTGCACGTGTCGTCATCGATACAGAGTATTGAAATTGGTTTTCAGAACTCTCAAAAATCTCTCTTCTAACCGTTCCTTTTCCAACCCCTGAAGGACCAGAAAAAACGATTAGTAAGCCTCGGTCTGCCATTGTGTCTCCTTTTAGTCAGTCTGTGAAATAACATTTCTCTAGAATAATGGCAAAGAGCCAGATTATCCTTTACAGTCTTTCTATCTAGTGTAACAAAAAAGCAGTAATTTTTCAACTGCTCTTTCTCATTTATTTGGCATAATCTACTGCACGAAGCTCGCGGATCACGGTTACCTTGATATTTCCTGGATAATCGAGATTGTTTTCAATTTTCTCACGAACTTTGTGAGCCAAGATTGTAACTTTGTCGTCCTTGATTTTTCCTGGATTGACCATGATGCGGATTTCACGTCCTGCTTGAAGGGCAAAGCTAGTTTGTACTCCTTCAAAGCCGTTAGCAATTTCTTCCAAATCGTGGAGACGCTTGATGTAGCTTTCAAGAGACTCACTACGAGCACCTGGACGAGCCGCACTCAAGGCATCTGCTGCAGCAACAATCACTGCAATCACGCTTTCTGCTTCGACATCTCCGTGGTGACTAGCAATCGTATTGATCACAACTGGGTGTTCCTTGTACTTACGAGCTAATTCCATACCGATTTCAACGTGGCTACCTTCAACCTCACGGTCAATGGCTTTCCCGATATCGTGAAGGAATCCAGCACGACGGGCAAGAGCCGCATTCTCACCAAGCTCACTAGCCATAATACCAGCCAACTTAGCAACTTCAATCGAATGACGCAAGACATTTTGTCCATATGAAGTACGGAACTGCAAACGTCCCATAATCTTCATCAAATCTGGATGAAGGTTCGGCGCACCGATCTCATAGGCAGCAGCCTCACCGTATTCACGGATCTTATTGTCAATCTCTTGACGGTTTTTCTCAACCAACTCTTCGATACGAGCCGGATGAATACGACCATCCTTGAGCAACATTTCCATAGTCATACGGGCAATCTCGCGACGAATCGGATCAAAACCTGACAAGGTCACCACTTCTGGTGTATCGTCGATAATCACATCGACCCCTGTCAAACTTTCAAAGGTACGAATGTTACGACCTTCACGACCAATAATGCGTCCTTTCATAGTATCGTCCGGCAGATGAACTGTTGAGTTTGTTGACTCTGCTACATATTCACCAGCGATACGTTGCATAGCTTGAACCAAGATGTCCTTGGCCATTTTGTCAGAACGTTCCTTGACCTCTTGCTCGGCTTCACGAATGCGACTGGCAATCTCCTTGGTCAAGTTCTCCTCTGTCTGTGCCAAGATAATATCTCGTGCTTCTGCCTGAGACAGAGCACCAATACGCTCTAGTTCTGCTTCTTTTTGTCTTTCGACTTCCTCTAATTGCTCTTCACGCGCATCAAGGTTTTTCGCTCTATCAGAAATACTTTGTTCTTTTTGTTCAAGTGTTTGTTCTTTACTCGTCAAATTGTCGTCCTTACGGTCAAGGCTAGTAGCTCTCTCTGTCAAACGACTTTCGATTTGTTTGAGTTCTTGACGTTCTGATTTGAATTCAGCGTCCACTTCTTCACGGTATTTTCTGGCTTCTTCTTTGGCCTCCAATAGTGCTTCTTTTTTAAGAGACTTGCTTTCACGCTTAGCTTCATTAACAAGTAAATCTGCTTCACGCTCAGCTTGTCCACGTAAATTAGTTGCTTCTTGTTCAGCATTTAAAAGCATCAACTCCGCAGCTTCCTGAGATGATTTCATCTTAGCTGAGATGCTGACATATCCAATGACTAAACCAATGATGACGGCAAAAACAGCAATCGCAAGCGACATGATTTCCATGTTTTTACCTCATTTTATTGTTATTCCGAATGACATACATTCTTTTACATTCTACCATAAAAAAGTGATTTTCACAAACCTAAAATAGAATATGTTTTGGGGAAATTGGAGTTTAATTACCTATAATTTATTAGCGTAATCTCTATTTCTTAGAAGTTATAGCTTAGTAAAAATTATAGAAAAAGCCCACCTTTCAGCAGACTTAGTAATGATCTTTGAAAGACAAGAAAGCCACGCTATCTCCATCCATCATATAAATCAAGCGATTTTCTGCGTCGATACGACGTGACCAGGCTCCTTGGTAATCATACTTGAGTGGCTCTGGTTTTCCTATTCCTGTAAAGGGATCACGTTGAATATCCTTGATTAGTTTATTGATTCTTTTTAGTGTTTTCTTGTCCTGAGTTTGCCAGAAGCAATAATCTGCCCAGGCATCTTCTGTAAACTTGAGCAGCATTCATCACTCCTCAATAACATGGACTTGAGTGCTTCCAGCACGGACTTGAGCCATTCCTCGCAAGACCTTGTCAGATAGTTCCTTATTTTGAGCAATTCTCAGGGTTTCTTGAATACTATCCCACTCACTCTTTGAAAGTACTACAATGTCCTCGTCTGGATTTTTATTGACCACCGTCAAAGGCTCAAATTCATCATTTACCTTCTTCATGTAGTCTTTTAAATGATTTCGGAATGTTGAGTAAAGAACTGCTTCCATAACCATACCTCGTTTTACCTCTTTTCCACTATTATACACGAAAAGAAAGAAATTGTCAGGAACTTGTACAAGATTTTCTTTTCTATCTATTTATTCGTGAAAAATCTCAAAAAGCCTACCTTTCAGTAGACTTAGTTCTTTTCTATTCTAATCGGCACTCTTCCAAAATTCTGCTCTGCTATACTTGAATTTCCCAATTGGTAAATCTGGTCTGCCTTTTGAGTCATGACATCCCAAGGTTCTTTGCCAATTCGGCTGACTAGACTGACCTGACCTTTCAAAGACTTGAGATGCTGTCTGCCTTTTTCGGTAAAACCAAGGACATGAATGGCTTCTGACAAGTCACCTTCTCTGGCCTGCACCAAGATATAGGTCAAGAGGCGTCTGACACGCGCCTTTGTGTAGCGTTTGGTGGCAACCTCCTCAACCAAGTCTTCCACAGACTGGGCTATCTTGATGGCATCCTTGATGCGCACAGCCATTTCTTGATTGACCTGATAGATGGTGGTTAGGTCGGAATTTGACAAGATTTGATATCGGAGCAAAGGAAAATAGTCATCCCAGCTCACCTTACTGGCCTGCTCAAAGAGGGCAACGGATGGCATAAAGCGTTCTAAGAAATCTTGGTCTTTCTGGTGCTGACGCAGGGCTGTCGCCGAGGCAAAGTCCACATCCTTATCCACAGAATGATAGCCAGCCCCCTGACGCTGAATCGGATGGAGTTTGATTCTACGTCCCGCAACCGCCTTGGCATAGGCCAGAGCAAGAACATGATTGGGCGTATTTCCTGAAAAATCAAGACCAGCAAACTCTTTCCACATGGCTTGGGTTTTCTGGGGATAAGAGAGAGAATCAGGCAAATTTTCCACAAATTTCTCCATCTCAGCACCTTTCTCTGTGTATAAGTCAGCGATTTTTTGATAATCCAGTACTTCCTCCGTCCCAAATGCTAGAGTATCAATTCCCAACCGAGCCAAGATATCCACAGCTCCTTGACCGAAGAAATCCGCCGCCTGAACACTGACTAAAAATGGCAATTCCACTACCAAGTCTGCGCCATTTTCCAGTGCCATCTGGGCCCTTGTCCACTTATCCACAATAGCAGGCTCGCCTCTCTGCATGAAATTCCCTGACATAGCAACGATTTTCAGCCCCTCTGCCTGATCCAGCAGGTATTTATGCCCATTATGAAAGGGATTAAACTCCGCGATAATACCTGTGATGGTCATGCTAATCTCCTACTTCTGTGCCACAAAAAACCAACGGGTGCTGGTTTCTGTTGGCTCTTTGTCCTCAAAGTCCGCATAAAGTTTGAAGGACTTGAATCCAGCCTGTTCCAGCAGAATGTCATAGGTCAAGACCTCATAGGTCCGCTCCTCATGTACTTCATCGTGACGACTAAAGGAACCATCAGCTTCCTTGATAAAGAAAGTCAACTCATGCACGATGGAGTGAGGCGCCGCATCCTCATAGGTGTCCCAAAGCATGGCGAAGTCTTCCGCATTTTCATGGTAGGAATAACCTGGAAAAACTTCATCTGTCTGGTAGGTCGAGTGTACATCAAAGATGAAAACTCCGTCTTCATTAAGAGCATTATACACTTCCTTAAAGACGTCCCCTACTTCCACCTCATCTTGCATGTAGCAGATTGAGTCCGAGTAACAAGTCACAAAGTCGTATTGACCCACCTTGGACAAATCCAGCATATTGCCTTCAATAAAGTCAATCTTTTGTTTGGCTGAAGAAGCTCTCTTCTCAGCAATCTTCAACATATCCCCACTCAAGTCAAGTCCAGTCACATCAAAACCAGCCTGAGAGAAGCGCACCGATTGAATTCCTGTCCCACAAGCCAATTCCAAGAGTTTCTTTCTCTCCTTGGTCTTAGGCAAATGACGGATGGAAAAATCCGTCCATTTATCGTATAAACTATCGTCCATGACCGCATCATAGACCGCCGCAAAGGTTTCATAAGTCGCCATAATCATGATACCAAGAGCCTCCATGGCAAACACCACTCGCCCTTTACCTTTCTATCCATATTCTTCTAAAATAAGCAAAGAAACCCAGTTGACTGCAACTGAGTTCATCTCCTATGCTAAGGCTTCTGAAATATCTACTGAATCCGCCTCATGCCATAATTTTTCCAGGTTATAGTGGGCACGCATTTCTTCTGAAAAGACATGCACTACGACAGCACCGAGGTCCAGCAAAACCCAACCTCCAGATGCGTCGCCTTCGACATGACTACCTTTAAATCCTGCTTCCGCTACTTTTTCACGGATATTATCAGCGATAGCGTCCAACTGACGGCTATTCATAGAGCTAGTGATGACAAAGTAGTCCGTCACACTAGTCAAATCTTGTACATCAAGTGCGAGGATATCCTCTGCACGTTTCTCATCAGCCGCTTTCACGACTAGTTCTAGTAATTCTTTTTCGTTCATTTAGTCCTCTTTCAAATAGTGCACAAAGGCGTTATAGGTTTCAAGAGTTTGGGGATAGATGGGAAATCCTTGATGAGCCAAATGCTCCACAGTTCGTGCCGTTTCATAGGCCACTGCCTTATTGAGCGATAGCTCAGCAATCTCACGCGCCACATCTACTCCAGGAAAGGCTCGATTGTGCTCGATATAGTCTGCGACATAGATGACCTTGTCTAAGTCTGTCATCTGACTAGCCCCGACTGTATGGATTTCAATGGCTCGCAGGATTTCTGAATCATGCAAATTCAAATCTTCCTGAATCTTGTAGATGCCGATTATACCATGCCAGACATTATTGCCCCATTTTTTGAGGTTAGGGTCTAGCTGATAATGGTCAATCAAGCCCAAAAATTCCTGATCTGACAGCTTTTTAGCATAGTCATGAAGGAGCCCTGCTAAGCCTGCTTTCTCGGCATCGACTCCAAATCTCTCCGCTAGTTCTATGGCTGCACGCTCCACACCCAAGCAATGGGTTAAGCGTTTTTCAGGTAGAAGCTCTGCCATTTTTTCCAACAAAGCCTCGCGAGAGCAGTTGATATAATCCTGATATACCATCAGTAGAGCCCCTCCTTCTCGATGTAGTCTAGCACCGGCTGAGGTAGGAGAAAGTTGGGTTTCCGACCTTGGGCAATGAAGTCACGCACCATGCTGGACGAGATATCCATGAGAGGCACATCCACCCAGATAACTGGATAGGAAGTCCCTGACTTGTAGCGTGGGCGCTGAACTCCCACAAACTGAACCATATCTACCAGTTCATCAATTCGGTACCATTTAGGCAGATAGTCCACCATATCGGCACCGATGATAAAGTAATAGTCTGTATCTGGATGTTGCTCTGTCAAAATCTTCATGGTGTCGTAGGTGTAAGAAATGCCCTTGCGCTCCAACTCGATGGTTTCAATGGCTAGGCCTTCAATCCCCTCAATCGCCAATTCAAGCATCTTGAGACGATGGTGTTCAGGGATGGTTTCCTTTTTATCTACATGAGGAGGTTGGTATTCAGGCATGAGCAGAACCTGATCCAGCCCCAACTGTTGCCGTACTTGGTCCGCAACGATCAGATGGGCATTGTGAACAGGGTTAAAATTCCCCCCTAAAATCCCGACTTGTTTACGTTTTTTCTCCTTGATTTCTGGCTCCAACTCTACCTTGGTAAAGGGAGTCAATAATTCGATTGCCATAGGCTAGTCTCCTTTATTTCTCTGTAAAAACAGTTATTTGGAGTATAGTTTTTAGATTTCTTTGACTTTTTTAGAAATCTTGCGATTTTCTTTCTTGCTAGATTGTTTAAACAAAATCAAGATTCGTCCGATTTTTTGGACTGTATCCACACCGATTTCTTCTTCCAAGATTTCAGCTACTTCGTGGATGTTTTCATCTGTGTTTTGCAAGAGAGTGACTTTAATCAATTCGCGGGCATCAAGAGCCTGACGGACGCTGGTTTTGATTTGGTCGTTGAGTCCATTTTTTCCGATTTGGATGATGGGTTTGAGGGTGTGTGCCTGGCTGTTGAGGAAGGCACGTTGTTTTGATGTTAATGACATAATTTCTTCCTTGTTTTTTTGATAGTTATTTTAGGTGGTGTGGGACGGTCGGAACTAATTTTCCAAAGATCTCATCTTTGAAAAATGGATTTCCTGACCTCACAATTGAGCCTTGGTCTCAATTGTGCCCCTTGCCAATCTACAAATTGGCAAAACACCACCGCAATAACTATCGATATATGAGCTCACTTTGTTCGCTCAGTGATTTTATTTTAAATAATGGCTTTTCGTGTGACGACTGCAACGCCTTCTGGTGCCCAGACGGCGACTTTGGCTGTGCCTGTTACACGGATCCAGCCGAGTCCTGAGATAACTAGGTCTGTCTTTTCCTTGATATTAAAGACATGTTGGACCAATTTTGGAAAATCTTCTTTTTCCTTGCTATTTGGTGGGGTTAAAAGGGTTCCGAGATGCTTGTCGTAAAATGCACTAGCGCCTTCTAGCTTGGTACGATGGAGTTTGAGTTCATTGTCAAAGAAAGCAGTAAATCCTTGTTTTTCTCCTGCAATGAAGTCAAATCGTCCCAGGCCGCCTAGAAACAGGGTTTGTTCAGGATTAAGCTGATAGGTTTTAGGCTTAATTTCCTTTTTAGGGCTGACATACTTGAGGTTTTTGGCCGTCAAGTAGTGGGCCATCTGGTGGCGATGGATAATCCCTGGCGTATCGTAAATATAAGATCCGTCATCAAGCGGAATCTCAATCTTGTCCAAGGTTGTCCCTGGAAAGCGTGAAGTAGTGATAACGTTCTGATCACCCGTAATTTCTTGGATAATAGCATTGATAAGAGTTGATTTTCCAACGTTGGTTACCCCAACGACATAAACATCACGGCCCTTACGGTAGTGTTCAATCTTGTCAATGACTTCCTTAATAGCATGTTTGTTTTGTGCTGAAGTTAGGACGACATCCACAGGACGAAGACCTTCTTCGTGGGCACGCTCCATCAGCCACTGGCTAATCTTGCCCGGTTTAACAGACTTGGGCAGGATATCTTTTTTATTCCCCACTAAGAGGACATCATTGCCCGAGACAAAACGTGGCAAGCCTGGGATGACAGATCCATTAAAGTCAAAGATATCAATGACATTGACCACCAAGGCATCACTGTCTCCTACCTCGTGCAAGAGCTTGAGGAAATCATCGTCCGTCAACTGGACATCTGTGATTTCATTGTAGTGGCGGAGACGGAAACAGCGTTGGCAATAGACTTCGCCGGTCTCCAAGCCTTTTTCAAGTGCTGATTGAGGAGTAAAACCAATACCAGCCTTATTTGTCGTCTGAATGGTTGCTCCACAACCAATACAGAGAATTTCTTCCATAGTTAAATTCCTTTTTTATATGTAATCGGTCCGTACTTTTCAGTGATTTTTCGCATCACACGGCGCTCACGAGCTCGGTTAATCTGCGTTTTGATCGAATCATGTTGGACCAAGGGTTTGACTAAAATCGAGCGAATGCCTGCACGGTGGGCTGCTCGTATATCGGTCATAAGCTGGTCGCCGACCATGACCACTTCACTTTTCTCGTAGTGAAATTCCTTCATGGCACGGTCAATCCCAAATGTGAAAGGCTTCAAGGCCCAATAAATGTAATCAATCCCAAATTTTTCAACTGCACGTTGAACTCGTTTTTTGGTGTTATTTGAAACCACGATGATGCGAATGCCCGCGTCCCGAAGGTCATGTAGCCATTGCTTCATCTCTGGCGTCCCATCAGGGTTGTTCCAAGCGATGAGGGTATTATCCAAATCGACCAAAACAGCCTTGATCCCCTGCGCCTGCAGGCTTGGGACTGTCAGATCATAGACTGCTTCCACAGCAAAATCTGGCATGTAATTTTCAATCGCCATTCTGGCTCCTTTTCTTAACTTTTTTTCGCAATTTTCCTTAGTAGTAATGACAGGACAATCCACAAACCTGCACTAGCCAAGCTGATGTAGAGCCAAGCATGGGGCTCATCCGTTAAAGGTAGGGGAACATTCATTCCGAAAAAACCTGTCACGACTGCCAGAACGGCTAGCAAGACTGAAATGATGGTCAAGGTTGTCAAATTATCATTCAGATTATTGTTTAGGATATTGTTGTAAGATGCTGATAGTTGTTGGAGGACTTGAGAAATCAAGTCTGTCATGGATACCAGCTGATGAGCCTCAATCATGGCGTCATCAAACTGTTCTCTCTCAATCTCGTTAAAACTGCGATAGAGGGCATGCCCTTGGATATGTTCCAGCAACATGCGATTTTGCTTGGCAGCCGCAGTAAGATAAACCATACCAGTCTCCAAGTCGGAAAGGGCAAAGAGGTTTTTCTTAGTCGTTCGCTGGCGCAATAGGCCATTGACCTCATCCTTACTCTTGTCCATCTGCTCGATGACAGGATAGTAGGCATTGCTGATGATTTCCAGACTGGCAAAGAGAAACTTGTAAATCGAAAGCGTGTCATGACTGTCTAGATAACGGGCCATCTGATCAATGACATAAGCATTCTTATGGTTGCTGATGGTAATCATTCGTTTGTTTTCAACGATAAAGGTCATGGGAATCGCTTCATAGTAATCCTTGTCCTTTTCTAAGTCCAGAACATTGTAGATAAAGGTCACCGTCCCATTTTCACGGTGATAATCCATGTGAGCACGCTCATTTTTATCCAGTGCGTATTCAATGGTTTCTTTGTCCAAACCGTAGATTTCAGAAAGGTCTTCTAGTTTTTTCAACTTGTCCAAATCTAAGTTAATCCAGATACAACCATTTCCCAGTTTTTTTTCTAAAAACATCTTCTCTCCTTTACCAAACTCTTTCTATTGTACCATAAATCTGCTAAAATTTCAGGCCTGGTCTGTCCGAGAGAAATTGCTGACGACGGTGATATTCCGATTGGGAACGAAGTGCAGAACCTGGTCTTCTCCTCGGAGTTGAGTCGTCCGAATACCGACGCTGACAACCTTGCCCGATACAGTAATAGGCCCATTTGTCAGAACAACCTCATCTCCCACATCCAGTTGACGTTCAAAGAGGATGAAAAAGCCATTGATGACATCAGATAGAAAACCTTGGGCTCCCATCCCAATCGCCACCCCAGCAATACCAGCTCCAGCCAGCAAACTAGATACAGGTAAGCCTAAAATCGACAAAATGCAGTAAAGTAAAAAGAAATATAGCGTATAATTAAACACATTTTCTAGTAAACGCGCAATAGTCTTTTGGCGCCCGACATCATGACGAGACATTTTTAGAGAAGGTTTAACAATTCTCTGCACCATGGTATGGAGCAATTTCTTAGCTATATAAAAGATCAAAAATAAGAATAAAAGAGAAAGTACCTTGGTCAAGATATTCTCGATAATCGCTGTAACATCAAGCATATTGAGATAGGTTTGAATAAATTCTTGCATAGAAAACTCCTTTCGTTTATTATACCATACTTTCATAAAGTGTCAGTCTCCATAAATATTCAAAAATAATTTCAAAAATAGACAGAAAATTCTTGATTTTAGTTTATATTTATACTATAATCATAAACATTACACAACAAAGGAGATTGTTATGAAAAAATTTATTCATGCTTGGAATAAGGCAAGCCTAATCAAACGTATCTTGATTGGCATGCTTGTCGGAGGAATCCTTGGACTGACATTTCCTACTGTTTCAGGAATTGGTCTACTCGGAGATCTCTTTGTTGGTGGTCTCAAAGCCATCGCACCGATTCTAGTCTTTGCCCTCGTTGCCAATGCCCTTTCCCAACATCACAAGGGACAGGATAGCAATATGAAAACTGTTATCTTCCTTTATTTAGTGGGAACCTTTGCAGCGGCACTTGTTGCTGTCCTAGCAAGCTTCATTGTCCCTGTTGAGATTACCTTGAATAGTGCCAATACAGAAATTGCACCACCAGATGGAATTGGCCAGGTTCTCAGCAATCTCTTGCTCAAACTGGTTGACAATCCAGTCAATGCCCTCGTTACTGCTAACTACATCGGTATCCTATCTTGGGCAGTTGTTTTCGGTATTGCCATGAGAGAGGCAAGTAAAAACAGTAAAGAATTGCTGAAAACCATGGCTGATGTGACTTCTAAGATTGTCGAATGGATCATTAACCTAGCCCCATTTGGAATCCTTGGCCTTGTCTTTAAAACCATTTCTGATAAGGGAATCGGAAGTCTAGCTAACTATGGAATCTTGCTTGCCCTCTTGGTGACAACCATGTTCTTTGTGGCCCTAGTAGTCAATCCATTGATTGCCTTTCTCTTTATGAAGAGAAATCCTTATCCCCTCGTTTGGAAATGTTTGCGTGTCAGCGGTGTAACAGCCTTCTTCACTCGTAGTTCTGCGGCTAACATCCCTGTAAACATGAAACTCTGCCATGACCTTGGACTCAACCCAGATACCTATTCTGTTTCTATCCCACTTGGTTCTACTATCAACATGGCAGGGGCAGCGATTACTATTAACGTTTTGACCCTTGCTGCAGTAAATACTTTGGGAATCCCTGTTGACTTTGCTACAGCCTTTGTCCTCAGTGTGGTAGCAGCTATTTCAGCCTGTGGTGCTTCTGGTATTGCCGGTGGTTCCCTCCTTCTTATCCCAGTTGCTTGTAGCCTTTTCGGTATTTCTAATGATATTGCCATGCAAGTTGTTGGGGTTGGATTTGTGATTGGTGTCATCCAAGACTCATGTGAAACAGCCCTTAACTCTTCTACAGATGTCCTCTTTACTGCCGTTGCCGAATACGCAGCAGCCCGTAAAAAATAACTCATAAAGGCAAGCCTGCTCAGGTCTTGTCTTTTCCGCTTTTATTCTAATACTCTTCGAAAATCTCTTCAAACCACGTCAGCTTCACCTTGCCGTATAGATGTTACTGACTTCGTCAGTTCTATCTGCAACCTCAAANNTGCGGCTAGCTTCCTAGTTTGCTTTTTGATTTTCATTGAGTACAACTTACTAGGAAATTCTTATGTCTATCAGCCAACGTACGACCAAACTCATCTTAGCTACCTGTCTTGCCTGCCTTCTTGCTTATTTTCTCAATCTTTCTTCAGCTGTCTCGGCTGGAATTATCGCTCTATTGAGCCTGTCTGATACCCGTAGAAGTACCTTAAAACTGGCTCGCAATCGACTCTTTTCCATGCTCCTAGCTCTGTCTATTGGGGTTTTGGCTTTTCACTTGAGCGGATTTCATATCTGGAGCCTTGGCCTCTATCTTGCTCTATACGTTCCTCTAGCCTACAAGATGGGCTGGGAAATTGGCATCACACCAAGTAGTGTTTTGGTTAGCCATCTCTTGGTACAAGAGTCAACCTCTCCAGACCTTCTAGTCAATGAATTTCTTCTCTTTGCTATCGGTACAGGATTTGCCCTACTGGTCAATCTCTACATGCCTTCACGAGAAGAGGAAATCCAGTACTACCACACGCTGGTGGAAGAAAAGTTAAAAGATATTCTCCAGCGCTTCAAATATTATTTATCCAGAGGGGACGGACGCAACCGAGCACAGCTGGTGGAAGAATTAGACACTCTTTTGGAAGAAGCCCTCAAACTGGTCTATCTAGATCACTCTGACCACCTCTTTCACCAGACCGACTACCATATCCACTACTTTGAGATGAGACAGCGACAAAGTCGCATCCTGCGAAACATGGCCCAGCAAATCAACACCTGTCACCTAGCTGCCAGTGAAAGTCTGATTTTAGCACAGTTCTTTTCAAAAATTGCCGGTCAACTGAGCCAGACCAATCCTGCTTCTGATCTACTAGATGAAATTGAACGCTATCTAGAAGTCTTTCGCAACCGCAGTCTCCCCAAAACAAGAGAAGAATTTGAAACCCGCGCCACCCTTCTTCAACTCCTACGTGAAGCCAAAACCTTCATCCAAGTAAAAGTTGACTTTTACCAAAAATATGGACAGTAATACTCTTCGAAAATCTCTTCAAACTACGTCAGCTTCCATCTGCAACCTCAAAACAGTATTTTGAGCTGACTTCGTCAGTCTTATCTACAACCTCAAAACTGTGTTTTGAGCAGCCTGCGGCTAGCTTCCTAGTTTGCTCTTTGAGTTTCATTGAGTATAAAAAAGAAAACTTCAGACCAATCACAAAAGGTGAATATCTGAAGTTTTCTTTTATTTGTAAGTTATTACCATAAAGGTTAATAGTAAAACGAATAGGGCCAAACTCACCAATAAAGTGAGAACCTTTACCAAGGTGTTGCTCTGCCAGTAACTCGGTTTACCAATATTACTAGTGGCATCCATGGAAAAGAGTTGATTTTGACGTGGTTGTATGGTTACCAGTACAATCAAAGCGAGAGATAGTACAATAGCTAAAACAATCAGTATATCAATCATAGACTTACCTCAAAATTCCCAACAAAGTAAAGAGTAAACCAATCAGAATCATTAAACCCAAGAGAAGTGAAAAAGTTTTACTAATCTTTTCCCCTCGAGTTTCTTTTTCCTTTTTGATAGGTTTTTGTTTCAACTCTTCCATGCGACCTTCAACGTCTTTGTAAAATAAATCTTCGTCTGACATATTAGCCTCCTAAAACAGTTTGCATGGTTTCCTGATATCGCACCAAGTCAACATAATTTGCATGTTGGCCTTGCTTTCCAAGTGCCTGACGCATTTGATCAACATCTGAAAGAGCCAGTTTAATGGTCTCAACCAAAGCAGAAACTTCACTACTTTCAAATAGATGATCAGGAGCGATATAAAGTCTATTGTGCACTGTCTGATTAAATCCAAGAATCAAGAGATTGTGATCAAAGGCCTGACGCACCGCCTGCAACAACTCATTACTGTGGTTTATATCCAAGTAAATATCCGACAATTGATAGAGCTCCTGAATCTTCTGCGGACTAGCATTCTGGTAAAGGACCACATTAGGATAGCGAAGCATATCTAAGAGCTTAGAAGACATTTCTGTCACCGCTGCAATACGGAAAGTAACATCAGGCAAGGCTTCTACGATTGCTTCTACTTGCTCAATCTGATCGGAATTGGTCAAGATTAAGGCATCTCTTCGAAGGAAATTATCGCGTTTAAACTGGTAATGGTAACCCAAGTGCACAAACTGATCATGGTATTTCTCATCAGTCAACTCTAAAGCACGTTCATAAGTCGCCTTGTTGGGAATGATGATCTTCTTAGTACGCACATCATCATTTTCCAAAATCAACTGCATATTGCCTGGAATGCTATCATAGAGAGGTTCCTGCCAAACCAAAACATCTGATCCAGACTTATCTGGATGATGGAAAGAAACCAAGAAAGGAGTCGCTAAGGTATTAAAGATAAGCTGACTGGTATCTATTTCCAAATCTTGCAAAAAGAAGGTGATAAATTCAACCTTGTTGGCAAAGTAACGCATGGGTTGACCAGGCAAAGTCAATAAGATATCACCCGTCACATGGTTCTCCAGCAAGACTTCCTGACCATTGACATCTTGGTAAACCGTCATAATCTCCTCACTATCAGCACTATAGGTCGTTGTAGCAAAGCAGGCTCCGAAGCGATTATAATGGTCAACCTGACGTACTCGACCTTCCAAGTCTTTCCAATCTACCTGTTTAACCAAGCGAGCCTGCATTCCATCAGCATAATGAATAAGAGCTCTCTCCTGTGTCATATCTTCAATACGAGCAGACTGATTATTTCCTGAAATTTCCCAAAAAGCTGGAACAGGAACTTGGTTAAAATAGAGAGGTTTTCCCTTTTCATATCCTAGATAATAAGTAAAAGGAGATACCAGACCATCAGGTAGAAAACCATCTGCATCGATGACTACTCCAAGTTGAGAAAGACCAGTAGCAACTAGACTTTCATGTAAATCTCGACTTTCCTGACTATAACGATCATAAAGTTCAATCATGGAGCACCTCCTCTACTGTTTTCTTCCACTTTTCTAAAATTTCTTTGGTTAAGAAGCCTTCTGCAATTTGGTAAGAATGGGCACGCATAGCTTCCAAACGATTTTCTTGATACAGTTGGCAAATCTTAGTTGCGTAAGCTTGCTTGATTTGGTCTTCTACATGGTCCGATGAACTTGGAATCAAATAACCATTTTGCCCATCTTCTATAAAGGTCTGATTACCATAAGGCACATCAAAACCAATTAGAGGTAGACCTGAGCCAATAGCTTCCATCAAGGTCAAACCAAATCCTTCGCTGGTTGAAGCAGTCAAGTAGACCTCATACTGGCTATAAATCTGCGAAAGTTCCGCATGGCCCTTGAGTTGGATATAATTCTCAGCCTGATGAGTTGCAATAATTTCTCTGAGCAGAGAATCTTCTCCACCACTACCATAAATATCAAAGGTTAGTTCAGGTATTTCCTTACGAGCCTCAATGACTGCCTTGACCAACCAGTCAATGTGTTTTTCTTTAGCAAGACGTGAAGCCGTAATCAATGAAAAGGACTTACGTCCCTGACTTGACTCAGTTAATTCATCAATACTTCCTACAGGAATAGTAACAATCTTTGGACGATGCTGAGTATATTTGGCAAATTGCTCTTGCAGAACTTCTCTCTGCTTATCAGTTGATACGATAAAGAAGTCAACCTTATCTGCATTGGTAAACTGGTAGTCGTAATAGTTGTTCCAAAGGATATAGTCCTCGTTTGTAGCATTTTCACTATAATGCTCCGCGTGAACAACTACCGCTAAATACGCCACTTGTGCTTCCTCAAACACAACCTGTCCAATGCCTGTCTCTCTATCAAGAATGACCAAATCAGACTTGTTCAAATTCAAAGATTTCATAAAAGCACGCATAAAGGCTTGCTTCCCATAGAAAATCTTATCCTTGAAACGGTAAACTTCTTCCTTCCCTTGATTCATCAAGATATCATAGGCTGGAGTCCCGTCTTCATTATAGAAAGTTCTTTGGTATAGGACTGCAACATTGTCCTTGGGAGCAAAATACTCGCTACAATAACGCGTATAAGAAAAGTAATCCTTGCGAATCAGTTTTCCTTTAAAAACATACTCGGCATGTTGAACCAAGTCCTTGTCCTCATCAACTAAATAACAGGTTACAAACTTATCTTGATCAGAAAAGAAGACACGTAAAACCTTGCCATTCTTTTCTCTACGACTTTCAATGCCACCAAAGTAAGCCAAGACATCATCCACTATCACGCTAGTAGGTGCAATCTTGATATCTGTAAAGTGGTTGTAAAGCCAGATCACTTGATCATCATCAAAACCAATATTGGCTGTTAAGTGCTGAATATTATCGGCTAAAATCATATCTGTAAAGATAAACTTAGAGGACAGATTTAATTTCCGAAAAACACCAGCACGATAGGCTTGGGCGTATTCAACACCGCTACTAGCCCATCCAAGTCCTAAATTTATATTGTAAATTGTCATATTGTCCCCTTTTTATGGAAAATAAGCCATAATTTCCCCATCAGGTGAAATGTCTACTCGACTCAATAAAAGATTTCGAACCATATCCTTCTTGACTTGCCTTTTCATTTCTTCGAATCCATGATAGGCTTCTTGGTAATACTCGACAATAGGATTCTTTTGAGCAGCTGACTGCCCACCAATCGCTAGACTCAGTTGTTGAAGGTAGTCCACCTGCTCTACCCAGTTATCATCTATTGCTTTTAGCAATGCTAAACGCTGAAAATCTGAAAAGAAGTCATGAGTTTCCAGAAGCGTTCGTTTCTCTTGTAGACTCTTTTGAACGGTTGTCTCCAGAACTAGCTTGATTGCATCCTTATCCGTCAGATCTAATTCTTGCGGAACTGCATGGTAAAGAAAACTGATATTTTTAACGATAAAATGATACAGCTCTTCTCTACTTTCAAAGGGTTCTTCTGCCAAGCTTTTTCTTATGAACTCATCCAGAACATCTACAGCAAAACCATCAAGATCCTCGGTCCCATCAATCAAGCGATTTCTTTGACTATAGACCATCTCTCTTTGGATATTCATACTCTCAGCATACTCTAAGGTTTGCCTTCTTGATGATCTAGCAGCGCTATCGCTTGCCTTCTGAGCTTTTTCTACTAATTTTCGATAGCGTCTTCCTTCTAAAAGTTCTGGGCTTATCTGTTTATTTACGGTATAGTCCTTATACATCTTATGGACCCAAGAAGGTCCATACTTCTTGATCACATCATCTTCCAGTGAGACAAAAAATTTCGACAAGCCAGGATCTCCCTGTCGACCAGAACGTCCTCTAATCTGTAAGTCAATACGTTTACTATCCATCCGTTCTGTACCAATGACAACTAGACCACCCAGTTCAGCAACTCCTGGACCAAGCTTAATATCAGTCCCACGTCCAGCCATAGAAGTCGCAACTGTCACAGCTCCCATACGACCTGACTCTGCAATCATCTGGGCTTCACGCGCTGCATTATGGGCATTTAAAACGTTATGAGCAATTCCTTCTCGTAAT
Organism: Streptococcus sp. 959; assembly: GCF_013277075.1. Lineage (GTDB taxonomy): Bacteria > Bacillota > Bacilli > Lactobacillales > Streptococcaceae > Streptococcus > Streptococcus pseudopneumoniae_C. The sequence goes on along the minus strand of NZ_VMMF01000017.1, from coordinate 15,882 downwards.
AATAGAGAGGAGTAGAGTTCCGACATTTCTACCGATCCAACAAAAATCAATAAAGGATTACCCTTTTCATGATAATATTTAATCTCAGCAAGCGATGCATACACTTTCTCAGGTAGGGTAACATAGAGATTGTCTGGATAATCAATTCGCTGTTTCTTACGATTAGTAGGAATTTGAATCACTGACATCCCATAAGTTTCTAAAAACTCTTTCTCTGCAACCTTTCCTGTCCCAGTCATTCCAGAGATTTTTTTAAACTTCTTGAATAAGCTTTGATAGGTAATTGAGGCCATCGCCCGTGTTTCTTCAGATAAAGGAACATGCTCTTTTGCCTCAATGGCTTGGTGTAAACCACCTTGTAATTTGGTCATTTCTAATAAACGACCTGTACTTTGATCTACCAATACGAGTTCTTCGTCCTTCTCACCCTTACGGATGATGTAGTCTTTATCCCTTTTAAATAAGGTATGAGCTCGTAGAGCAAAGGTCAAGTGTCTTGCTAGTATACTATGCTCTTTTGAATAGAGGTTGTCAATACCTAAAAAGCTCTCCGCAGTTTTAGCTCCCTTAGTGGTAAGCCAGACTTCTTTTTTTTCTTCCTTAAAGATATAATCTCGCCCCTCAACTAGAGTTGTCATCAAGGTGTCAATAATTCCATAAAAATTGGACTGTACCCTAGGTGAACCTGAAATGACCAAGGGAGTTTGAGCACTATCCAGCAAAACTGAATCTACCTCATCTACGATGACAAAGTTAAATTCTGGCATGTACTTTTTATCGTCACTAGAGGCTAGATTATCAATCAAATAGTCAAAACCAAAACCACTGTTGGTAGTATAAACAATATCTGCACTATAAATTTCCCGCTTATCTTCAGGCGTTAACTCTTCATCATCGTCTTCAGAAAAGGAAATGCGAATCGTCAAGCCTAAGAACTCATATACTTGCCCCATCTCCTCTGCATCACGCTTGGCAAGATAGTCGTTAGTCGTCACCAGCATAACACCTTTTCCCGATAAGGCATTGAGATAAACTGGCATCGTAGCGGTCAAGGTTTTACCTTCACCTGTATTCATCTCCGCAACATTCCCTTGGTGGATGACAATCCCACCCATGACCTGTACATCATAGGGAAACATTCCTAGGATCCGCTTATCTGCTTCACGTACAACTGCAAAAGCTTCCACTAAAAGATCGTCTAAGCTTTCTCCAGCAGCAATTCTATCTTTAAATTCTTGAGTTTTACCTGCTAATTCATCATCTGTTAGCGAGGCCATCTCTTCTTTTTTTAGATTGATTTGATGCAAGATTTTGTTCACCTTGCTCAATTGTCTATTCTTGTTCCACATCTTACTCAGAATCGTCCTCTTCTATTGAAAATGAATGAAAGTCAACCGATTGAAAGCCTGCACTCAACAGCTGTACTCTGTAATGATAGGCTTCTTCTGGATAAGTAAAGATGAAATCCAAGTCTTTTTCAATCACTTGACCAACCTGCTTATCATAACGATCCATAAAGATGAGCCTAAAGTATAAACCATTTTGAGGTTGCACAGTCATCCGACTAGACAAACGATAACGATATCCCCTTTTTAAAAGAGGTAAGGTTGGGGTTAAGCGATTTCCCTGAAAGTTAAAACTTGAAGTCCACTCATGAATCATCGTACCAGAATTCACCATAGCATTTTCCAGATAAACATGGTCTCTTGAATGATAGAGGACAATAGAACCATATAAAAATGTATTTTGCCTCATATCACCTAAACTGGCTCCCTTAAATTCTCCCCAATATATTTCTTTATTCCGTTTAATCATCATTAAAACTTTCTCCCAAAATCCTGCTCCAAAATCATCTTATAAAAATTCTTGAACCAAGTTATAGTTGTGTCATTATCATCGTTATGTCGACCCGAGGTCCCCTTGACCATAATACGAGCTCCCGTATGATAAAGGGCAGCTACTAAGTCATCATAGGCACGTGGATCATAGTCTTCCTCTTTCATATAAGAGAGGCCAAAGATTGTTTGACTAAAATCTGCCTGTTTAAAAGGGGTCCAAAAACGGTCATCTAAGGCTCTCATAGCATCTAAGCTAGCATCTCCCTTAGAATGATGGCGTAAGATATCAAAGGCGGTTGGGAAAAGTCCAGGTGCCTCAAGTCTGCCTCTCTCTGCTATCAAGCCCAAATTGGTCAAGGGTTTTGAAACAATCACAGCTTTAGGTTCAAAGAAAGAGCTGTAATACATAGCACCATAGGTCCCCATGGATATACCCGAAAGGATAAGTTCCTTATTTGAGAATCCTAACAAATCCAGATGTTCTCGAATGACATTTCGAACACCATTCTCAAGATAGTCATCACCCAAGTAAAAAGCTCCTCCATCAATTCGAGGATCTTGAAAGAGAAGGAAAGGCGCTCCAAAGGATCTTATCATTCCAAAACCCTCAAATCCTTCAGCTCGGCGATAACCAGAGAAGTAGATATTCAATGGAGGTTTAAAGTCTCCTGGATAGAAAAAGTAATTGATTTCCTCACGCTTTTCGTTATGGATAATGCCTCCACCAAGAACATATTTACCAAATTGGTAGCGCGTTAAACGCTGGTGAAGAGCTCCTATTTTCAGATGTCCTGCTCCTCTAGCTTCTAAAGAAACACTGATAAATGAAGAAAAATCATCATCCAGTACCAAGGCTGACTGCATATCTTCAACTGTGAAAACTCGCTCTTTTACAAAATTAGCAGTAGACCCATCTTGAATATTTCGAACGATCAGGCGAATGTCACAAGTCCAATCTTTCTCATATTCGAGCCAGAGTTCAACTGGGTTAAATTCGCTAGCTCGGATATTATACTTCCAGCTGATTAAGGGGCGGAAGTCGTCGCCGTACTTTCCTAGGAGTTCTAGATTTTCATAACCGTTATATCGAACCTTTCCCGTAAAAGCAGGATTGACGATCATATCAATTGGAACTAACTTATCTCCATACTGCCCTCTAAACAGGGCTTTAGATAGGAGTCTCAAAAGTTCTGCTGGATTTGAAAAATCTGTTGCTTGAGCACAAGTTTTTTTCAAAAAATCTTGAACATCTTTCGATTGAGGTTCAGCTGTATCAGGGTAGAAAATCGTATAAGGAGTGATCTTTCTCATCAACGGAATCAAATCCGATAAATGCTCAGGATTTTCAATCAAAACAGCTGAAAAAGTTCTTAAGCCTTCCATTTTCATGACCTTCTTTATGGCAGTCGTTGATCTTGGCCAAAAGAAGTGCCACTCCATATTTTCAGGAAGCTCATAGTCATGGCTCCAGTTTCTGCTACCTATCTGCAAAATCTGTAATTTATTGCTCACTTTTTGCCTCCTCTAACCATTTTTCCCACTTGTCTACAAATTGATCACCTGTATTTTGTCGAATCTTATCAATTGAGTAAATTAAGGCTTGATTCCAATGTTTCAGGGTATCTAAAAAGTAGTGCCCAGCCTTACTAAACTCTGATAAATCCGATAGAATATACCCATTTTGTAAGTGAGTCACATATTCTGATTCTTGTAGATTGATTTGAGGAATTCCTGCACTAATCCCTGCAATCTGTGTGTAAATATTAGCGACTGGATTCAAATCAACAATTAAACGAGTATACTCTAACTCACGAATTAAGCCCATCTCATCATTTAGATTGATAATCTTAAAGCGGTAATCATCCTTGGTATTTTCTTCTAATGTATTTTCTGCATCAGATACCACAGAATCCTTTAACAGATCTCTTGGGTTAAGACGTTCAAGAATGAGCGAATCGAGTTGCTCCTGTAAAGCTTCAATTTGATAACCTTCTGCATTGAATACTGAAAAAACAACCTCTGTCAAGGGATTTTTCGAAACGAAATGCATGATTTCATACAGGACTTCTGGATCTTGTTGCATCTGTATATCTAATTGGACATAAATTTTTGATTCTTTTAATCGTTGGCTAATCCCTAATTTTAAGCGCGTATCAAATGACGGTAAATGATGCATTTTAGAAGCAAATTGGGAATAGGTCTCTTGTAATCGCTCAAGAAAATCTTTCCGATCACTAATCAAAAATTTAGACTTTTCCACTAGCTGACGATGAGCTTGTAAATCATCTGCTTGATTTCTTTCAATAAAGAAACTTAAAATTTTGGGAGCTTCTTCTGGTAATCTTTCTAACAATTGATCTTGAAACTTGGTATTAGCTGCCAAAACAAATGAATCTCCAACTTGATAGTCTTGATTTAAAAATTTTGTTAAGAATTCCCAAATAACTTCATCTATACTCTCATAAGCTAATTTTTCAAAACGATAGCCTACTGCTGGGTTTACCTTCACAATTGGTTCTTCTCCCTGCAAATTTTCCCTCAGTTGCCACTGTCCTTTTGCATTGTAATAATAACGAGTAGCTGGTCTTTGATCCCTATACTCTACAAGACTTGATAAAAAGCCACGATCATCAAAATAGCAAATAAAATCAACTTGGTTATCCTTAAAGTAAGTGATATAGCTGATAAAACCTTCTGAACCATATTCAATATGAGCATAGAGTTCCCCTTGTTGCTTAACTACAACTACAAAAGGAGTATAGATAAAGTCACAATCTTCATCCCATGTCAAGTCTTTTAACTGTAAGGGATGCATCTCCTCATTTTCAATGTTTTGAATAGCATCAAAAACGGAGAAAACATCCGACTCCAACAAATCTTGTCTGTGTAACAAGTAGCGTAGATGAGGATGATAAGTCAACCATAGCATCTTAGATTCTAATTCTTGGCGTTTAAAAATCCGAATTTGGTGTAAGATATCATCAAATTCTAGGCGATAAGGAGTCCTATACCAAGGCACAATATTGGCTTGCCAAGATGGATTGTTGCGCTCCAAAAAAGGAATGAAATAATACATAGCTTCTCCTCACAATTATGAATCGATTTCTAAGAGTGGTCGATAATTCTCGTTTAATGTCAAGGCATCGATTTCTTCCTTGATATTAAACACCATTCCATTAAAAATCAAAAATAAACCTGAAAGCATACTTAGTTGCATATAGCGCGGATCATATAAGACAATCAACATTGGAAATCCAGCCATAAATACGATATAGATAGACCCAATGATTGCAAAACGAAATATCAATTTTCCGAGATAACGACTAGTATCTTCTCCAGGATAGATATTATAAATATATTCTCCAGATTTTTTCATTCTCTCAGCAATTTCTTCACTATTCATATTTACAAATGCAAACGCAATTCCTAATATAAATAAAACAACAATATAAGTGAAGACCCAAATTGGCTGACCAATTGCAAAGCGGCTAATCCACTCTCCAATCCACGATTCTTTCGGCAAAACCATCTGAAGAAGCAACAAGCTATATTGTGGGATGGATACCAAGGACATGGCATACATAAAGGGCATCCCTCCAGCTGGATTCAGCAAAATATCCAAATAAGAATAACGTTTAAAGCGATTGTGGATCATAATCTTATTTACCAGAATTCGATAACGAGCTCTCTGAACTCTAACTGCAATCGCTAAAAATACCATTGAGAGCATCAAAAGAGCCACAATCAATAAGGGGCCAACTTCTAACTCCTTGATGCTTTTTAAGATGTTTTGTGGCATACTTGACACCATACTTGACATCAAGATAACTAGAGCCCCTCCGACACCAAACAAAGAATTCAAATCCGATAACCAGACTAAGAAAAAGGTGCCCGCAATCAAGAGTAGAACATTCATGGTCAAGACTAGCCCATAATTCACCCCTGACTGAATGGGGAGATTTAGAGTAATGGCTAGTGCTTGGATTAAAGCAATGACAAACGTTAATATCATTTTTCGTCGATCTTGAACTTCAAGTGGTAAACTACCCAGACCAAGTTTTTTAGACATGCTAAACATTTGCCATAAAATCATCGCCGACATCCATGGAGACAGTCCAACTGAAAATAGGGAAAGACTCCGAAGATTTCCACCTGTTATAGACGTAGAAAAGGCTAAGAAAGCTGCAGTTCCACCCAAAAAACTCGTGTCATTAACGTTTACAAAGGGAAGGGTCAATCTACTTCCTAGAACGTAAATGAACAAGAAAGAAATCGTCCACATAACCCGTTTCACGACAACTGATGTTAATTTTTTCTTCAAATTTTTCTCCTACCTTATTCGATTGATGAGATATTCTGATGAACATAGCTAATACTCAATGAAAATCAAAGAGCAAACTAGGAAGCTAGCCGCAGGCTGCTCAAAACACTGTTTTGAGGTTGTAGATAAGACTGACGAAGTCAGTAACCATACCTGCGGTAAGGCGACGCTGACGTGGTTTGAATTTGATTTTCGAAGAGTATAAATTTATAAATTAATCTTTTGCCAATAATGGCATTCCCTCATCCTAATGGATGAGGGCAATCCCTAACGATTCTATTCTAAACATCCAAAACCTGCATCACTGCATCAATCAATAGTTTTTTTGTAAAGTAGCCTTGTTTCAAGGCATAACTCACTTTATATACATTTTCAACCATTTGTCGATAAGCTTCTGCTGTCGTTCCCTCTACAAGACGACTGGCTTCTTCCAAACTATCTACTACATAACCTAAGCCTTTTTCCTTTATGAAACTGGCATTTGAGAGATAGGATGGTACTACTACTGGAATTCCTGCTGCAAGATAAGTGCTGACTTTATGAGAGATATTCAAGCGATAGTAATCTGCCTCTTCAGCTGGATTTTCACTTGTTCCCCACACTAAGCCAAAGCCCCCCTCTGACAAAGCAAAAAGTAACTCTGGATCTGTTTTCCACCCTTTAAAGGAAACACTTGGATTATGATTTTCCTGATTAGACTCGGAAAAAATATCGAGTGGGGTTGAGTAAGCCCAGTTGGATAAGTGGTCAAAACGTTCTACACTACCCGCAAAAGATAGTTTTTTCTGAAAAGCAGGCTGTCTCAAAGGATAGTCATGAACATGATCCCACATGCCTTGGATAATAATCTTTTGAACTGTCAATCCTTCCTGAATCAGTCGTTCTTTCATGTTTTCTGAAGGAACAACTACTAGATCTGATTGGTTGTACATCTCAATGTACTCAGGCATTAAGTAATAATTGGATGGAAACATGAGGGGTGGCACATCATGGATAAAGGTAATGATTTTCGTGTTTAAAATCTTACATTTCCTGATAAAGGCCTGGTCATACTCCCTACCATTCCATGTAGGGGATTGATAAACAACGATATCCCCATAACCCAGCTTAGCTAAAACACCATCTAAACGGCTATTCAACTCGCCTTGACTATCACTATAGATATTGTAGAAGTAAAAGCTAAGCTCGTGAAAGTCTAACTTTTTTGCAATTTTAACGGTTTCATTCTGGGCGATCAAGGCTGTACTCTGACCAGACATACCGTAAATATTTGTAATATTAATTTTCATTTTGAATCTCTAATTTAGTATTTTTAAAACAAATCACTCACAGACTTAAAGTTCCTTCAAAAAATCGACCATAGCCTGAGGATTATCATGAGGAAATACTTGATCTACATGATAAGGATTGGCCACATTATCAAACGCTAAAATTGTTTTCTTAGCTTCTTGCACCCATTCTAAAACATCAGGAAATTTAAACTCATGATTGATATCCAGATAAACATCACATTCTTCAATCATTTTCCTGCACATCCACCTCATAACAGTTGGATGCAACTTAATGTTCTCATAACTAGCTAGACTTCTGAGAATTTCTCCCATATCCGTAAAAGTTAAAATATGAATATCATACTCAGGTAAATGTTTAATGAGATAATCAATTTGTTCTAATTGCTGACTGCCTGTAATGATCAATGCTTGATATTTAGCTTTTTTCACGACAAGTTCTTCTTGACTATTTATTTGAGACCACTCTAGTTGATTATATTTCCACCAAACTTCACGTAGGCGACCTACCGAATAAGTATTCCAAGGTTTATCGGCAGACAAATAATGAATAATCGCTGGTAATGGGGTCAAAGGCAATTCAAAAATAAAATATTGTCCCCGACTATCCGCCAACTGATCATATCCAATCTGAAAATTATAGGTATCATCTAATAATACATAATTTTCTCCCATCACTAGATTGAGAACTGTTTGATCAGCTTCAAGTAAGTGTTCATGTTCTCTTTCAGTAATGTTAATGAGCTCCTGCTGGATTCCCTTATCCTTCCAATAGGCATTATTGATCAGTAACACTCCTGCATTAAATCTGTCTTCTAAACCATATATGATTTTTGCAGCAGCTAGAGGTTTATTGGTTAAATCAATAGAAAATAGATCTGTCAAATCACGTGTAACTACTAAGTCACAATCTAAATATAAAACAATATCTTCTGACACAAAACTCGGTATAAAATAACGAGCAAAGGTCATAAAGTTTATGTGCTGTCCAACAGGTGGTAGACTCCAATTTCGCATATTACCTCCAAACAGCTTGATATCAACTATCTCACTATTTCGGTATGCCATTTTTTCCCGGACGGAGACAAACCACTCTTGGGGAATATCCTGATTAAAAATATAAGCCTTGACATCACTATTGTGATAGCAAATAGATTTTAAGGTAGTTTCGATTTGACGAATATAACCGTAATCTCCAGCTAACACAAATACTTTTTTATTCATTCACTACTCCTTGACTATAGCTTCACGATGATAGATGCATCATAAGCCGCATCGGCAACTAGCTGAATTTCTTGATCAAAATTATGCTCTGCGGTATGCTTATGTGAGAATTTCACTTTTGAAGTTGCTCCCATCTTAAACCACTCATATTCGGAATCAATATGACCAAGATCAATCGCTTGTATGCCTTTTTTGCTTAAGTGATACGCTAAAACTTTGGCTGTAGGACCAAGCATCAAGAATACTAATTTACCATCCGCATGCGTTTCAATCGCTTCTTGAATAGCCTGAACTTTACTGTAGGCATTTCTAGAAGGACAGATGATCCGCTCAACTGACTGAGCATTGTCAAAAAGATCGTTACCAACTCCTGAACGTGAGTTTTCACCTTCGACGATCAAGATGTTTCGTTTATCCCAAAGTTTCTTTAATTTTTCAAAGTGGGTTACCGAAGCAGACTTATCTTTGAGGTCCATATAAGGGCGAGATATGAAAGTTGAACCATAGAAACTTGCTGTACAAAATCTATGATAAGCTTCTTTATAATGCTCTAAATGCTTTTTCCAAAAGTTGACCGCTTCGGGATTATAGCGTTCCAGGCCTTCAAAAACATCAGAAAGACAAACCAGCAATTCTGGAGAGCTTTCTAGTTGGATCATACTTCTAAGCTGTTCTGCCAATGTCTCATCGTAGTCTTGATAAGGAATCCCATGCCCCATCATAATATCCATTTCCCCATCTCCATAACGAATGACAGAAGAATGGTGCTCCAGTATATAATCAAGACTCTGCTGAATATCCAGTACCTTTGGGTAGGATTGCAGCTTTTTTACAGGCAACTCTCCATTTTGACAGTAAGCTTCAATAGCTCGAACCATCTCCTCAGGATGTGCTTGGTCATAAAGAAACTGACCTTGTTCTCCATGGACTACACTTTCAAAAGCAAATACTGGTTTTCCTGCTTGTCGGAAACGTCCAATGATCCCATCAACTTCGGATTCAGCATTGATATCCAGTAAAAAGTCACAGCCTTCAACCAAGCTATCAATCAAAGCTGGTTGCCCAGCAATATCTGACAAGACAGAGACATTTGGGTAGGCTAGTAGAGCTGTAATACTATCAGCCACCATAACGGGAGCTGCTACATAAAACTTGACATCTGGTAAATTTTCAATCAAGTAGCCCATACTTCTCAAGTCACTTGAGAAGGTATAGACTAGGGCTGAATGTTGAACCCCTGTGTATTGACTCACCTGATTTTTTGTCAGACAAGGTGTCGATTCTCCTATGTCAGACCAATCTTGGGCATTATAATACCACCAAACATCTCGATAGATGGAGCGTTCATACAATCCCCATGGTTTTCTCTCGGTCAGATAATGAATAATCGGTGGATAAGTCCCAGGCTCTGGTCGATAATCCGAGAAATGTGTGTGCAAGGTAATACAGTTATATTTAAAGTCCAAAGCCAACCAACGATCTTTAAACAAGAGATTCAAGATACTTTGATCATCCTGAGCAACCTTGTCATGTAACTCATTAGTCATTTCAATCAGTTGTTTACGAACTTCTTCTTGTTTCCAAAGGCGATTATTGATTAACAAGACACCTGCGTTAAAACCATGCTCATTAAAATATACTTGAGCCCCTAGATCCTTGACTGCCGCCAATGGATAGTCTCCTAATTCGACATCAAATAGAGGGCTTAAGTCTCTTGTGACAACCAAGTCACAGTCTAGATATAAAACCTTATCTTCCTCAACAAAATCTGAGATAAAATAACGCAAAAATGTTGCATAGTGAATATTGGTCTTGTATTGGCTAATATGAGAACTATTGACACGGGCATTGACGATTTCACAGTCTAACTTGGTCAACTTACGATTGAGATTATAAAACCATTCTGTCGGAAAATCGCTGTTAATCAAATAAAAACGAAGTCCTCGATTATAACAGCAGATTGATTTGATTGTAGTTAATACCTTATCTGCATATTGATAATTGGCTCCTAGTACAATTGCCTTCATATCCATTTTATCTTTCTTTAACTCTTTAATTACTTCTATCATTGACTGTGGAGACTGAGACGAAACTACTGTTTTTTCCAATTGGTTTTTGTTGGTCGCATCAAAAGTCAGCACTGGTCTTCCTGCGCTGGTATAGCGATTGACAATGAATTCCATTGGACTCCCTTTATGAATATCAAGATAAGCATCTGACTTCTCGATCATTTCATCAATCACTACCCCAACCATGCTAGGATACAAGTAAACATTAGGATATTTATCCAAAGCCATCAGAATTGGCCCCATGTCTGTATAGGCTCCAATATGGAATCCAACATCAGGAAGAGCTTGGGCTAATTCTTCAATATACAGAAAATCCTGAGAATCTGTAAATGTAAATAGATTGATACTATGAAGGTCATAAACTCTCTTGATCGTAAAACGTCCTGCATAATGGTCAGCAATCTGTTCATAACTAACATCCCGAAATGCCCACCATAAGTCCCGATAGCGATAGCCCATCAGAGTAGACCATGGTTTTCGATAGGTCGTATAATGGATGATCAAAGGTTCTTTATCCAACTCAAAGTGTGAATCCCAATGGCTATAAAAAGCAATGACATCATGGCCTACTTGCAGATTAAAGTGCTTGTCCAACTCTAGCCAATGATTCTGAAAGACTAGATTGAAAATGGTTTGATCCCCATTGAAGCCCTCTGTAGTCGTCTGCTCCAGGTAGGACATATACTCTACTGTCTTAGTAAAGAGCCTAGATGTGATATCCTGTTCTCTCCACTTTTGACAATCAATGACCAGCATCCCTGAATTAAATCCATTACCATCAACATCCCTTACCGCCGCTAAAGAATAGTCTCCCAAATCCAAGTCAAAGAGTGGACTCAAATCTCCATTAACAATAATATCACTATCTAAATAGACTACTCTATCTTCTGTAATCAGTCGAGGAATTAAGTATCGAGCATAAGCTATGGGGGAGATGTGCGCTTGGGTTTTCCACTTAGGATCAATCACATCACCGATAAAAATATCCTCTACAAGACTCCCTAACCTTTCCACTTGAATCTTGACTTCATGGAACCAATCGCTAGGGATATTCTGATGTAGAATGTAAATCTTAACCTGTTGATTATGATATAAAATAGACTTTATCGTCGTAAGCATCGGTGTGAGATAATTCTTATCCCCAGCAACTACAATCGCCTTCATATAAACCCTTCTCTCTATTCTTATGTTAAAACTTCCTACTGTAAGTTCAGCCTTTTCTTCTCCCTAATATCAGGCTTAATATCACAGAACTACAAGAAAAATATATCTTTCGTATTCTACTGTGGATTTAGCCCAACTAATACTAATCTACCAGTCAAAACTGAAATCATTTACTCCAGCTCAGAAAGAAGATAATCTAATTCTTCCATACGACGAGTCTCTCCACTTTCAGCAAGACCATTTTCCAGAGCCATACGATGCCAAGCTTTCAGATACTGTTTATGTTGGGTTAAGTAATGACTAATATCATAGCCTTTTAATGCTAATAAGGCAATTCTTGCAATGCGAGCATCGTGATCATCGCGCATCATTTTCTCTGTAAATGATTCATGAGAAATACTTGTATTCCTTAAACGATAGCAGTAGGTATTTTTATGCGCATAGACTATCTTCTCAGCCTGTATAAAACACTTATAATTCGTCGCAATATCTTCATTTATTTTTCCAACTGGGAAAGAAACGTGTTCAAACAACTCTTTCTTAAATAGGATCCCCCAAGAAGTCTGAAAACTTAACGTTTTTTCCTCTAACACAGGTAGAATTTCTAACAGTTCCTTCGAACTATAAACTTTGTCATACTCTTCCCCGTATGTAAAGAAAAGATAGGTTTCCTTTTCCTCATCATAGATACAGTAACAAGATACTACAATATCTGCATCATATTGATTCTTTTTCTCGGATAAAATCTCTAGACAGGTAGATTCCAACCAATCATCCGAATCTACAAAAGTGATAAAAGATCCTTCTGCACGATCAATACCATAGTTCCGAGCTGATGATAAGCCTCCATTTTCTTTCTCAAAATAGCGAAAACGAGAATCTTTAGCTACATATTCTCTACAAATCTCTGCTGAATGATCTGGAGACCCATCGTTGATCAACAAACACTCAAAATTCTTATATGTTTGATTTTGAATACTATCTAAACACATTCTCAAGTAGTTCTCAACATTATAGATGGGAACAATGATACTAATCAACTCATTTTCCATTCAATTCTTCCCCTAAAAATTTTCGAATAGCTTCCACCATCTTGTCTGGTTCAGCTGATGAAAACACGCGACTTCTTCCACTGGAATCATGACTGGTATTGTCAAAACCAAAAATCGGCTTATTTCGTCTATGCACTTCATCGATAATATTGACTATCTCACCTTCGTGATTGATATCTAGGTAAAAGTCCATCTTATCCAAAGTTTCTTTCATGTTAAAAGGGTTAAAATTTGGAAAAAGTGACAGATTTAGATGTGATTGAAAGTCAACGACAAAGGGAGCAAAGTTTGTATGCGCCAAGATCGTAAAGTGGACTTCTGGAAGTTCAGATAGAAGATATTCCAAGGACTCCATTGCAGCACTATTTGTAAAAATACAAGTATGATATAAAGGAGCACCTACTAACTCCCCAAAAGATCGTTTGGTGATGTCTGAGCTTAACAATACGTCGTTCCAGTTCAATCCATAATAAAACCACCATAGCTTACGAAAACGCGTTAAGCTCAAGTGAGTCCAAGGTTTGTGTTCTGCAGTATAATGGATAATCTTTGGTTCATGATTTCCATAATAGTTAGATTTGTACCAGTCAGTATTTCCTTTTAAATGTAAAAACTGATCCAAGCCAACCATGAAATTATACTCTTTATCCAAATGAAGCCACTGATCACCAAAATACATATTGAGAACACCTTGATCCCCATAGACATGTTCATGGTGTTGGGCTGTCAACTCTAGTAGACTTTGTGTTGAATTTTTTTCTCGCCATTTTTTTGCATCAATCAACATCACACCTGAATTAAAAGTTGTTAACCAACCTTCGTGATTAAAATCTTGAACAGCTGCGATAGCGTAGCCCTGTAAATCTAAGGTGAATAAGTCATCTAATTTTGCATTAACAATCGTATCCGAGTCTAGATAGAGAACCCTGTCTTCTTGTACTTCATCTGCTATGAAATACCTAAAGAAAGCAGCATAGGACAGGATTGCATTTGGCAAGTGGAAATTACGAAGATTGTGATCTGTTTTCTTGACATTGACAATCTCAGACCCAATAACCTTCAGACGATTCCTCATTAATAAAAACCATTCGCTAGGTAGATCATCATTAAACACATAAAATTTCACTTCATGATTATGAACCGATACTGACTTTATCACGGTTTCTACCTTATCAAGGTAATGAAGATCAGCTCCAAGAGCTATCGCTTTTTGATACAAATTCATTCCTTTTCTCCACTGTCAATTTTTTCTAGTTGGTGACGAATGGCCATCACCATATTTTCTTTATCCTCTAGGCTAAACACTTGTACTCCTTCAGCAGTTCGATGAGCTACTGTATCAAATGCAAATATCGGTTTCCCTATTGCCAAAGCGCGCTCGACAATATTATCTACCTCACTCCAATTGTTGATATCTAGATAGACATCTGCCAACTCTAAAATGCGATCTGAAACCTCTCTCGATTAGCAATATTCATATAGTTGAAAATTACTAAATCTGGAAAAGCTTCTTAAAAAATCTGAAACATTCGTTGGTGCCGCAACATGAAAATCAACTTCAGGTAAACTAGCTAGCAAATACTCCAAACCTTCCAACTGATCTGAGTAAGTATAAACAAAGGCATGAAATTTGGCAATATTCTTGGGCTTAATCGTTAATGTTTCACTATGAGTGACGATTGAATTACTAGGAATATCCTGGTGGATGAGACAATTAGCACCTATGATGACATTATCACCAATAGTAACTCCTCTAAGAATAACGGTATTGGCACCAATCCAACAATCCCGCCCAATACGAACAGGAGCGCCGCTCATTGCAGTTTTAAACACATGATAGTTATTGAATTGATGATTCGAATCAAAAATTCGTACTCCATCCCCAAACATTGTATCATGGCCAATGGTGATTTCTTTAGTACAGCGGATTGAACAATGGTCATTAAAAAATACCCTGTTTCCAATTTTCAAGTTCGCTCCACTTGAAACTTCAATACTTGCAAACGAACGAATTGTGATATCTGCTCCCAAATCAAGATGAGCATCTGGAGACACTTCAACATGATGATAATCTCCAACTAACTGTACTGCATTTCTAAAATCCATACCTTACTCTCGATTCTTTCATTTTATAGCATTTGTTGACCAAAAATATTATTCTCATTGTTTTAGAGCAATTGATTGTTGATAACCTAATTCTCCTATAACCTTCATGTGATAGCAAATCAAGCATCTCTATATAATACATCCATTTTTAGATACAAAAATCTACTATATAGTATACCATTTTTATGTACTTTCATAAAGTAAGATAAAGCTCATAACCTTATTTTTTCTAGCTCTTGACAATAAATATTGAATTTCAACTGATTTATATTCAATTAAAATCAAAGGTCGCTCTTTTTAGCAACAGCCTGTTTAAGAAATATCGTAGCCCAAGTATAAACTTGGAGATTTACCCATTAATCAATAAACCTTACTTTATTCTAAGAAAGCAAGAAAATAGTCTCTAGCAAAACCAATAATATATAGGTTTGTGCAGTGGAAATTTCTGCTCTTTTTGATTTTAAACGAGTCTTACGAATCAACAAAACTCCAACCAGCTAATACTCACTTCCTATAGACAAAAACCTCCAAGAATTTTACAATCCTTGGAGGTTTTCTTATAGCTTACCTAGTCTTTTAGCAACTTTATAAAACAAGGCTTACTCTTCATCATCGCGCTTACGACGTTTAGCTACTAATCCTAATCCTGTTAGACCTGCTACAACTCCTAGGAGTAGATTTGTAGCCGAAGTTTCTGTTCCAGTATTTGGAAGTTGCTTACGTGTCTTAGTGGTATCAGTTTGAGGAGCTTGACTAGTCGAATGAATCATAGAGGCACTTGTTGATGCTGATTCAGAAGCCGATGTGCTTGCTGACTCT